>DMAO01000080.1 GCA_003446545.1 Sphaerochaeta sp. | reverse complement strand
TGAACAGGGTGAAGACCTCCTGCTTGATTTGGAGAAGAGGCTTGGGCAAACACACCTTTCGATGCACAAGGCTGCAACCATTCTTTCAGATGCCAGAAAGAAGGCCGCCCTGAAATTGCAGAAGGAGATAGAGGAGACTTTGAGAACCCTGGGCATGAAGGAAGCCCTGTTTACCATTGTGGTGACACCAACTTCACCATCGCTCAACGGGGCTGACTCCATATCCTTCATGATCTGTGCAAACCCGGGCCTTGAGAGCCGCCCGATCAAGGATGTGGCAAGTGGAGGTGAACTCTCTAGGATCATGCTTGCCTTGAAGACCACACTCAGTCACCATGACAGGGTAGAGACCCTGATCTTTGATGAGGTTGATGCAGGCATAGGGGGGAGTGTCGCACTCTCAGTTGCCAAGCAGCTGAAGAAGCTGAGCAAGAGTCATCAGGTACTGGTCATCACGCATCTGGCCTCCATTGCCAGTCAGGCAGATGCGCATCTGGTTGTCTCAAAAGAGGTGACAGAGGGGATGAGCTTCAGCCACATCCAGAGAGTTGATGGTTCCAGAAGGGAACAGGAGATAGCCCGCATGCTCAGTGGTGATGAGAAGAGTGAAGTGAGCCTTGTCCATGCAAAACAGATGTTGGACGCAACGTAGCAGGAGGTATGCAGATGCTGTCGTGCAAGAAGAAAGAGAACGGGTTTTATGTAGGGGACGACCCTCACAACCCTCTAGCTGAAATTACCTACCACCTCCGTGACCAACGGACAATACTCATCGATCACACCTATGTTTCGGATATATTGCGTGGGCAAGGGGTGGGTGGTAGCTTGGTGCATAAGGTAGCAGAGCTTGCAAGGATGGAGAACAAGAAAATTATACCCCTGTGCCCCTACGCCAAGCGTGTCATGATACAGAACCCCGATTACCAGGATGTGCTCGCTGAAGAGGAAATATAGAGATTCAGAACGGTGGATACCAGGGAAAGAATGCAAAGTAGTGGGTTACATTATGGGCTGGAAGTCTTTGGGTCACTGTTTCTTTTCCTTTGAATCCTGTTTTGCAGGTACCAGGCATCTGATTTCCTGTGTATCAGTCCTCGTATGGTGGTAGGTAAGACGATGCAAAAGAAATGTATGGCAAGGCAGGCTACGATGAGATTATTGATGATGGGTATATATTGCATGAATTTGGATTTGAGATAAAAACGTAGGTAGAAACCCCGAAGCCGCAATAACAAGTGCCACCCATGCAAAGGAAAGACCTCCAACTGGGTTCGGAGGTCTTTCCTTTGTAAGCTTGGTACCTAGGTATACTGTTCTCAGTGAGTCACCTGCTTCGCAACACGTGCCCTAGTTGATCGAAATGTCGAAGTTAAGCGACTTGCCCAACATATTGATGAGACCGGAATCCGTATTCTTGTGCGCTTTCTTATCCCCATTCAAAAACGGGTAGACCGCATGTTGGATTTGAGTGAGATCTGGCTGGAAGGAATGCTCCCTGACTATCTGCAGGAACTCCAGGATGAAACGGATATTCTTGTTATACAAGCCGTAGGCCTGAATCTTTTCTGCAAGATATACCATTTCAGAATCAAAGAGACGTTGGATGATGTCCCGATCGGTGGGTTTCGTATACTTCACATAGAATCCGATCAGAATGATGAACGACTGCTTGAACTCTTCCCACAAAGGGAGAGTTCCATATCTGAACAGGCTTTTCATCGCCCTCAGGCACGACCCTATATTCTCCTGGTAGAGCGAGCCCATCGGTAGGTAGGGCGTAGCCTTTGCAAGAGAAGCATAGTGGTGGATCTCTTTGGCGATTCTCTTTATCTCTGTGCTTTCCAGACGACAGATGCCGTTGTCTATAAGTTTGAAGAGCTCATCACGCATTCTGGGGGGAATGTCCTCAGAATCGATGAAATGGCTCTCGATATCCCCGTTATGCATATTCCTGAGGCTCAGGGTGTAGGTCAGTTCAGATCTTCCCGGCTCTGGGTCCAGTACTGTGCACTGGTATCTCACCAATGAGATTTGGTTGGAGATCTCAAGTATCTGGGTTTTCTCATCCTTGAAATCAAATTTTTCCAGCTTGAAGAATCCATAACGATCTTCATGGTCCTCTTCCAAGGCAATCCTGCGGTTAAGGACAAAATAGAGGGTTGCCTCAATCTCTCCTGGTAGGATGCCCAGATCTTCAAGTGCCAGATCCTCGCCATCACCATCTTGCTTTCGGTTTGCCTTGGCAAGCTTGAGGTCGGCTAGGAGGGATTCCAACAGGTTGCCCTCCTTGCAGAAGCCTTTGTAGAGGTCAACTGCCATCAGGGCATAGACGATGTTCTGCCTAGGTTCCAGGCCTGCTAGGTCGTTGAAGAACCATCCGCAGCTTGTATAGGCAAAGTGCCTGTACTGCATGCCCAACAGTAGCGATGCAATGGTTGTACGCTCCTTCTGGTCAAATGGATACTCTCTATATAGGTCGTTGAGGAACTCTTCCATGGGCATGAGGTTGGAGATAACAGGGCCAAACATCTCAACGAGCTGTTGTGGTTTCAGCTTACCCGAGAAGATGCGTTGCACCTCCTTCTGCAGGCAGGTATCGATTTTCTTTCCCAGGTTGTCAAAGGCTAGGCGAAGGGGGGTTCTCCACCTTTGGTTCCAGGATTCGTCTCCGCCTGTATGACAGCCACAATCCTTGTACCATCTCGAGACCCCATGGACGCACGACCAGCTTGTCCCTTTGTTCTCCTCCCCATCATGAAGCTGGGCGTGAAGAGTGGCAGGGTGCTTTTCAAGAAAGGTGGCATAGTTGGTCAGATTGAAGTCCGATCGTTCATGCACTTTCTTTATCAGGGCGGCTAGAGCCATATCCCCATAGGGCTCGTGATGACCGTAGATCTCCCCGTCAGTGGCAGTGTGGATAAGGTTTTGCTTCTCCTCCCGCTTGATAGTGAGAAGTCGTGCATAGAGATTGTCAGCATCTCTGAGCAGATGTCCGAAGCTGATTCCTTCGGCTAGGCTTGGGTGGTAGAAGAATGCGCTTATGGTCCCCCCCTTTTCACCAGAAAGGATAAAGGGTTTGCCATAGGGGGCGCTTTGCCCATTGAGCTCAACCATTTCCCCGTTTTCATTCTCAACGCTTTTGCACTGCCAAGGCGAGAGGATGACAAACTTCAACCCGTATTCTGATAGCAGTTCGATGACCATGGGGTTGATAGCGGTCTCCGGCAGCCACATCCCTTCTGCATCCCTGCCGAAGCGAAGGGAGAAGTCCTTCAGACCCCAGACTATCTGGGCCCTCGCCTCCGCCTCAGAGCAGAGGGGAAGGATGGAGTGGTTGAAGCTCTGTGCCATGGCGTTGCCATGACCTAGGCGTTCAACACTTCTCTTGTCCGCCTCTATGATCAGTGAGAGGGTTTCAGGATGCATTCGCTCAAGCCAGCTGAGCAGTGTAGGTCCGAAGTTGAAGCTAATGTACTCATAGTTGTTTGTCATCGAAAGGATTCGTCTGGCACCCGAGAGGTATCGGGAATGGACATTTGCATTATAACAATCGGAATAAATTTTCTCGTTCCAGTCTGGATATGGGGATGCCGAGAGCTGTTTTCCTATGATTCCTGTACGTGGATTCTCCCTAGGGGGCTGGTAAAAATGCCCATGGAGAATCAGATCTGTTGGTTTTTCTTTCTTATTCATACTTTCTCAAGGGAGTATATCATAGGAATGTGTGCCAATGATAGGTCAAAAAGGGATGTTTCCCTTGCCTTACCTCCCCTAATGGTCGAATATGGGGGGGAAGGAGACCAGAGAATGAGTATACATATTGTAGCCAAGGAAGGGAGTGTCGCCGAAAGCGTACTGCTTCCAGGTGATCCTCTTCGGGCAAAGCACATAGCTGAGACCTATCTCAGCGATGTATTCTGTTATAATGAGATCCGTGGCATGTATGGCTATACCGGCTATTGGAAAGGTAACCGTGTCTCGGTGCAGGGTACTGGAATGGGCATGCCTTCCTTCTCCATCTATGCCCACGAACTGATAGATACCTACAAGGTAAAAAGGCTCATCCGGGTAGGTACCTGTGGTTCCCTTGACGAAAAGCTCAGGTTGAGGGATATCCTCATAGCCCAGGGTGCGGATACCGACAGTGGTATGAATAAGTCACGCTTCGGCCTCTACCAACACGCTCCGACAGCTTCCTTCTCCCTGCTTTTGAAAGCCTATACCCACGCCTTGAGTGCCAAGGTCGGCTTCAAGGTAGGAAATGTCTACACCTGCGACCAGTTCTATGATTTGCAAGGCGATACCAAGGTTGAGCTTGCCCGTAGCCTGGGAACCTTGGCAGTCGATATGGAGACGTGTGAACTCTATACCTTGGCACACCTCGCCGGTGTAGATGCCCTGACGCTTTTAAGTGTGAGTGATTCCATCCTTACCGGCGAGCAGGTGCCCTCCAAGGAGAGGCAGAACACGTTCAATGCTATGATTGACTTGGCCTTGGAGACTCTCTTCGACTAGGGAGCCCGGTATGCATGCTGTTGACTAAGGGAACCGTTTCTTTTACGATTGGGTAGATTACTCGTTGCATTGAAAACATCCCGGGGAGCAAGCATGATTCTGATCAACATTGATTCCTTGTCCACGACTGAACTGCAGTACATCGCACAGCAAGAAGGGTTGGAGAACTGGCAAACCCTAGACAGAGAAGAACTCATTGACGAACTTGAGGAAGCCTATGGTGATCAGGATGATGATACTAATTCCTCATGGTTGAAACATAAGGCTAGTCGTAGGAGATTCTGTAACTCTCTTACCGACTTCAGAGGCAATATGCAGAATGTGCAAGGCCTCCCTGGCGTTGAGGATCTCCCTGAGGTCTATTCCGAGACAGCAATCCATCTTCTTTTGAGGGACCCTGTCTGGGCGTATGCATACTGGTCCCTCTCCCCTGCGACCAAGTTACAGGTATTCGGCGAAGATGAACACCTTGGAGGCTCGCTTTTTTTGCGGGTCTCTTCCACCTCCCTACGTACAGGTGAGGAAAAGACTTTTGACATTACAGTAGGTGTCGACGACACCCAATGGAACGTCAACCTCCCTGATATGGGGAACTCCTATCGGGTTGCCCTCTGCTACAGGAATAAGAAAGGCTTGGAGATGTCACTTGCTGAAAGCAAGGACGTGTCCACCTATGCCTCATACTGGGCCAACCATTACGATGAGATGGCCATGGATCCAAACCTTTTCAATGTACACTTTTCCTCTCTGGTTACCAAGGAAGGTGAGGTTGTCGATAATGCCGTGCTTCAGGAAATAGCACAGACCTTAAGCGGAGGTGTGCTCTAATGTCAAAAAAATCCGTTGCCTTCATTCTCAATCTCCATCTACCCTATGTTCGCCACCTGGAGTATCCACGGTTCCTTGAGGAAGATTGGCTGTTTGAATCCATGTCCGAAAGCTACCTTCCCATGCTGCGCATGTTCTACAAGCTACGCGATGAGAAGATTCCCTATAGCCTTACAGTAAGCATATCTTCCACGATCATGTGCATGGTCACAGACGAGTCCTTACAGAATAGGTTTAATTCCTACTTGGAGCGTAATCGTGAGCTTGGAGAGAAAGAGGTTGTGCGGTGTGCTACCAAACAGCCGGAATTTCTCGAGATGGCTGTATTCTACCTTGAACAGCTGAAACAGAACCTAACCGATTTCAATGACCTCTACAGGGGCAACATTCTTGAAGGCTTCAAGAGCCTTGAGGCAAGTGGGCATCTTGAACTGATAACCACTGCCGCCACCCATGCTTTCTTGCCCCTCTACCAAGAGTACCCTACGGCTATCAACGCCCAGGTCGAACTTGCCATCCAGTCGTTCCTCACTACCTTCGGGCATGTGCCCAAGGGGTTCTGGTTGCCTGAGTGTGGCTACTACCCGGGTCTTGAGGAGACACTCAAGTACCATGGGATCACCTGGTTCCAGGTTGCGAGCCAGAGCATGCTGCTCTCCCCTGACAAGGTCAGCTATGGTGATTACCGCCCGATTCGCTGTCCCAATGGGGTGGCTGCCTTTCCCCGTGACTTCCAGGCGACAAGCCTGGTCTGGTCAAATACCAGTGGCTACCCCTGTGACCGCACCTATCGCGAGTTCTACCGGGACATCGGTTATGATCTCCCGATGGAGTACATCGGCAAGTATATCCACGAGCCTGAGGTTCGCGTATTCACCGGCTTCAAGTATTGGGCCATAACAGGCAACACAGACCAAAAGCGTCCCTATGACCGTAGCCTTGCCCAGAAG
>DMAO01000356.1 GCA_003446545.1 Sphaerochaeta sp. | reverse complement strand
TTGGATGGTTGGAGCCATCCAATACAAGATTCCATTTCAGTATCTAGGCAGGTGGGTGATTTCCCCCTGATATTGACAGGATGTATCTTGAAGGAGGTGAGTGGTATGGCTGTAGCAAAGCACTATGCATCAGATCTTTGCAGGGCCCTCATTCTTTCCCCTTACACGATATATGCAATAGACTTTACAACACGATTTGAGCTGAGGCAGTCTACATGAGCAAAATCTGCTTTTGCGTACATTTTTGCCTAGCAATCCATGGCAGGGGAATTAGGCACTACCAAACAAGGCCCATGCAGTTGCCTGGTATCGTTATATGACTGCGGCCTTTTTCTCCAGGTTCTTCATCCCATAGTAGAAGAAGAACGCTGTGACTACTGTGGAGATCAGGTCAGCAAACGGTGCTGCAAAGAGAATCCCCTCCAGACTCCAGAACAAGGGGAATATCAGGATGGCGGGGATGAGGAAGATTACCTGCCTGGAGAGGGTGAGGAACATGGCAGAACGTGGTCTGCCGATGGCTTGGAAGAAGTTTGCCCCGATTATCTGGAACCCGATAAGAGGGGTGAGCATGAACCATCGCTTCAGCGCAAAGCTGCCAAGCTTGAGCAAAGCCGGCTCCTGATTGAACATGCCAACCAGCTGAGTGGGGAAGAAACGGGTGGCAAGGAAGCCGACCATCACCAAGGCAGTTGCTGCCAGGATGCCGAGCTTAGCCGCTTCCTTAACCCTGTCAAACTGTCTTGCTCCAAAGTTGAAGCTGATGATGGGCAGAACCCCTTGGTTGATGCCGATGACCGGCATCATGAGCAGCGTCTGCAGGCTGTTCACAATACCCATGGCAGAGATGCCAAGGTCGCCACCGTAGTTGATGAGGCTTTTGTTCAGGACAATATTGAGCAGGCTGTTGGCCAGCTGCAGGGCAAAGGGAGGAATTCCCAAGCTGATGATAGTCAATACCAAGGTTTTTTGAAGCCTCATATTGACGCGTTTCAGTTTGCTTCTGCTTCTCTTGCCAAAGAAGTAGCCTACCACCCATATGGAAGCACAGGTTTGGCTGATGATGGTCGCCAGGGCTGCCCCTGCCATACCCATATCCAGGACAAAGATGAAGATGGGGTCTAGGATCATATTGATGCCCGCCCCTAGGAACATCGACATCATGGCAATCTTGGGGTTACCGTCGGCTCTGATGAAGTTGTTCATGCCCATGCTCATCATCTGGAATGATGCTCCCATAAAGATGATGCGCATATACTCTGTTGCATAGGGCATTACATCAGAGCTTGCACCAAAGAGGGTGAGGAGCTGGGTGAGGAATATCTGTCCCAGGATAGAGAAGAAAAGCCCTGCTATCAGAAGGAGGCTGAATGCATTGCCCAAGGCCTTTTCTGCATCTTCTGTTTTCTTCTGCCCCAGCTTGATGGCAAAGAGTGTCGAGCCACCTATTCCGAAGAGCACACCCAAGGCAATGAGGGTTATCATGATGGGGAACGAGATGGTAATGGCTGCAATGCCATAGGCACCAAGGTCAGCCTTGTTACCTATGAATATGCGGTCTACAATGTTGTAGAGTGCATTGGCCATCATACCGACAATAGCCGGGACGGAAAACTGTATCAGAAGTTTCGATATTTTCTTTTCCCCTAGGGGGTTCACTTTTTCCATGTCATTTTGCTCCAGTGTGTTCAGGGATGGGTTTCTTTCTTACCTGGTCGACCATCGTTTGCAATGCTGTAAAGATGCTCTGGTAGGTCTCCTCGTCAAGGCCTTTGGTGATGTAGGAATTCCACTGCATGACACACTTTTGAATATCCTCATGTTCCTGTTTGGCCTTTTCTGTCAGAAAGATGCGGTTGCACCGCTTGTCTTGTGCATCTTGTTCTTTACGTACATAGCCTTTGGCCATGAGTGCCTTGATGACCCGTGCAGTTGCACCCTTGTCTATATAGAGGTAGGAGGAGAGTTCTTCCTGGGTCTGTCCTTCTGCATGAATCAAGGCAAACAGGAAAGGGTATTCAGCGCTTGTCAACGGGAATTCCTTCAAGGCTTTGTTAGTAAATATTTGGCTTTGCCTATGCAAAATGGCAATGAGACGGCTAATGCTTTGGCTTTCCATAGGAAAAGATATACAGAATATTAGTTGATATGTCAACCATATAAGTTCTATATTTCTTGTTGCTTCCCGTGGTATACTTATCGGCATGCAACAGAAACCAACCATTGCCATCATGTATGATTTTGACAAGACACTCACAACCAAGGACATGCAGGAGTACACCTTCATTCCCAAGCTGGGTATGGAAGCCCCCTCTTTCTGGGCAAAGGCCGATGCCTTGGCCCAGGAGGAGGAAATGGACAGCATCCTCGCCTATATGAAGCTCATGCTCGACGAATCCAAGAGACGAAGCCAACCTATCAGGCGAAGTGACTTCGTCGCCTTGGGGGAGAATCTGGAGTTCTACCCCGGGGTACTCTCATGGTTTGGGAATATAGACAGGATAGGACAAGAACTGGGCCTTGTCATTGACCACTACATCATCTCATCGGGCTTGAGGGAGATCATAGAAGGATCCGCAGTAGGGGATCGTTTCAAACGCATCTATGCCAGTGAGTATCTCTACGATGAGAATGGGGTTGCTGTCTGGCCGAAGCTCTCGGTCAACTATACTGCCAAGACGCAGTTCCTGTTCAGGATTAACAAAGGGGTGCTGGATGTGTTTGAGGACAAGAAGCTGAACAACTATACCCCAGAGAAAAGCCGTCCGGTTCCCTTCACGAATATGATTTACATTGGAGACGGTCTTACCGATGTCCCATGCATGAAGCTGGTCAAGTACAACGGTGGCAAGAGCATTGCTGTGCATAAGAGTGGGGCATTGGAAACCAGTCACCAGCTTATGCGGGAGCAACGTATCGATTTCTTTGCCGAGGCTGATTACTCAGCCGATAAGGAGTTGTTCTCCCTTGTCTCCACTATCCTTGCAAAGATGCACTCTGATAATCTGCTTGCAGCAGAGCATCAGAGGATGGCCTCTGATGCAGAGAAGGTACTGCCTTAGCTACATGTAATTGAGCAGTTTGCTAGAACGTGCTCCACCTCTTCAATGGATCGTGTCAAAGAGCCCAGGTCCTCATAGTCAGGGTGTTCGAATAGGGTCTTCTTCGTAAGATCAGGCGGGGTAAAGGTGAAGTAGGTACTGTCCCTCCGCCTCTGATAAATGCCTGATGTGAGGGAAGAGGAAGGAAACTTCTGCTTCAGATGGTTTCTCAGCTCCTAAGCAAAAGAGAGCAAATCCCTGTATGGTTCTCTGTGTTGGTCAAAGGAAGCCAATACGGTTCTCCTTCTTGTCAGTCTAGATTCAATCCTTCCTTGATCAGGGTTGCAATCAGTCTCATCCCTTGTCTTGTAGGGTGGAGACCATCGAAGAGCATGCCATCACCATTGGTGATGGGGTAGGAAGCTAGGTCTATGAGGTTTGCTTCTGGGTAATGCCCTAGCGTCTTTCTGATGGTACTTGCCAGGTCGTTTTGGCTCCAGAAGTGTATGTTCTTCTCATCTAGGGCTTTGTCTGATCGTTGCAGAGGGGTACAGAAGAAGAGCTTGCTCTCTTGGTGGGTCTCTAGCATCAGCTGTACCAAATGGTCATATGCTTCGCTGAAGACTGCAAGGGTTGCCGGCTTCTCTGCCTGGCCAAAGTCATTGGTTCCTCCAAAGACAATGATGATGTCGCCGCTAAGGCGCTCCTGTCTTGTATGGGAGAGGAAGCTGGAGGAGGGTGGACGGGATCCCGTCACGCTGATCCTGCTTCCAGAGTAGGACTCGTTCATGACGAGGTGTAGCTTTGTCTCTTCCATGAGCATATGCCACCAGGTATGTTCCTTGTCCAGGACATCACAGCCTTCCTTGGGATAGAAGACCTCGTTTTCAGGAGGGTTGCACTGCTCAAAGGTGGAGATGGAGTCCCCTAGGATGGAAAATGTGTTCGCTTTCATGAGGGAAGTGTACAAGGGGGACTGCCCTGAATCAAGCGTTGTGAGGTTCCGCTCACTTGGTAATTTGTGGTATGCTCCTTTGGAGGAGGAATCATGGATACCAAGATTGCTGTAGTGGAAAAGGGTGCCATCACCCGAGTTGGGGCCTTGTTTGTGGAGGCCTTCGGACACACTCCTGCCTTGCTTGTCTCTGATGGGAATACTCTTGGCATTGGCGGTTTTGCCCTTATCCAGAGTCTTGAGCAACAGGGTATACAGGTAAGGCAGTGTTGTTTTGCCGCCCTTCCGCAAGTCTATGCTGATGAGCACTCCATTGAACGGGTTCGTCTCTCTCTAGCCCAGGATGCCAGTATTGCTGTAGCCCTTGGTTCTGGAACCCTCAATGACATCACCAAGCGTGCAAGCTTTGAGGTGGACCGCCCGTATATGGTGGTGGCAACAGCCCCCTCTGTCGATGGCTATACCTCCTATGGAGCGGCTGTCTCCATCAAAGGCTTCAAGCAGACCCTGCCTTGTAATGCCCCTACTGCAGTGGTTGCAGACACGAACATTCTCTGCACAGCCCCTATGCCTATGATAGGAGCGGGCTTCGGGGACTGTATGGCCAAGTTCACGGCAGGCTCTGACTGGATAGTTGCCGACCAACTTGCTCTGCAACCGATACGGGAGGATATCTGGAAGATGGTGCAGACCCCGCTTAGGAAGGTCTATGCAGAGCATAAGGAAATTGCTAACCGTAGTCAAAACTCTGTCGGAGTGCTTTTTGATGCTCTTTCGGCAAGCGGATTTGCCATGCAGGTCATGCATGATTCCAGACCTGCCAGTGGAGCTGAACACCTCATTAGCCACATTTGGGAGATGGAACACCTGGAGATGGATGGTCTTCCTGTTAGCCATGGCTTCAAGGTTGCTGTGGGGACCCTAGCAATGAGCTTCCTCTATGAGATGCTCCCTAGGATGGATTTCTCTAGTATTATGCAAAGGCCAGCTGAAAGCTGGGAAGAGAGAGGAGAAAGCATCGAACAGGCTTTCTCCTTTGCACCTGCTCTGCTTGATCAGGTTCTTCCGATTGCGAAAAGTAAGTTCCTTTGCGGTGATGCTCTGAAAACTCGAAGGAAAGCTATCCTTAGAGCCTTACCCAATATATTGAGGCGTTGTTCGGTACAGCTTCCTCCCTTTAGGGAGTTGAGGCAGGCCATGGCTGAAGTGTCCTGTCCCCTTACGTATGCAGATATCAACACGTCCAAGGACAATTTCCTCCATGCCATACGAGCAGCCCAGATGATTAGG
Organism: Sphaerochaeta sp.; assembly: GCA_003446545.1. GTDB lineage: Bacteria > Spirochaetota > Spirochaetia > Sphaerochaetales > Sphaerochaetaceae > Sphaerochaeta. The sequence continues at coordinate 14,479 of DMAO01000356.1, read as the reverse complement.
AACCGCTACACGTTGCTCGACCTTCTATACGAGGCTGGCTTCCTAGAAGAGGCTTTGGAGGCCTTTGACCAGAATATTTTCTAGATAGCAAAAAGGTATGTTGCCTTGGTTGTGTTTTCTTCTTTTGGTGCTAGAATTGATGCAATAAGAAAGGAGGGGTTCTGTATGCACCCTGTTATTGGAATTAACCTGCCAAACAAGACTTCGTTTGGAAATCTCGATGAAACCCTGCGTCAGATCAAAGGCGATGGATTTGATGCTGTGGAGATTAATATTGAGACCTATCCCCTGATCATTGGTGGGGAGATCTGTCATGACTGGCTTGACCTGCTCAAGCGGACACTGAGAAAACATGACCTTACCTACACCGCCCATATCGGACGGGGGTTGGACCTTCGCTCCCTTGGTGACCATGCTTTCCATACCAACGTCCTCAATGCTTCCCTTCAGATTTGTAATGAACTGAACATGAAGGTGTTGGTATTGCACTACGAGGTGAAAAGTCAGAACCAGGGTGCTGAAAAACAGTTTGTTGAGGCACATAGGAAGGCTGCCTCACTAGCTGCTGAGTTAGGCGTTGTCATCTGTGTGGAAAATATTGAAGTGGAGTTGGTCGAGCCTGTGGTAGAGCTTGCCCGAGAGATAGATCATCCGAACCTACGGCTGAATCTCGATACAGGTCATGCCTTCCTTGCCTCACGCTATTACCAGTTTGATTTTCTTAAAGCTGTCCAGATGATGGCCCCATATTTGGGGCATGTCCATCTGAATGATAATACTGGAACTTTTGAGCCATTGAGGATTACTAATCGGGCAGTCTATGACGGTCTTCCCATGGGGTACCGTAGGGAGTTTGGCAGGGGTGATATCCATCTACCCCCCTTCTATGGGAAGCTTCCCTTCAATGAGGTATTCTCCCGTATTCCCTCAAATTATTCGGGCATATTTATCTGCGAGTATATGTCTGAGGATTTTGGCCCCCTCAACAAGAAGATTCAGGAGCAGGTGCGCCTTGCAATTGAAGGTTCACGACCTTAGCGCTTTTGCCATCATTGCAGAAAAGGCTCGGGGTGCATTGCTGACAAAGCTTCGCACCCCTTCCTTGTAAAGGTAGCGCAGGAGTTGTGGTGAAGGGGTGATCGGGCAGACCTGTAACACCCGTTTATGGTCTTCTGTAATCTGTAGTGCCTCTTGGAGAAATCCTTGAGGAAGAGGGGATCTAAGCTCCTCTTCCTCCATAAGGGCAGGGAAATGGATCTGGACTTCTGTTATCCCGTTGAATCCACTGTCTGCCAACGCATGAAAATGTTGGACAATCTGCTCTGGTGAACCTGAACACCAGGTCATGGTCAAGGCTTGGGGGAGGAGCGCCTGGACTTTCTTGCAGAAGGCCTGCTCCTTATGGACAAAGCGGATCCTATCCAGTACCTGATAGTCTCTGAGCATTGCCAGAACACCTCCAAGGGGAGCTCCCTTGATCTCCAGATAGAGCGAGCGTCCCCTCTCCTCCTGCATCAAGGCCAAAAGATCGGAGAGAAGAGGTACTTGTTCCCCACCACCGACATCAATACGACGCAGTTCAGCAAGGCTCATCGAAGCCAAGGGTTTTGCCAGCAGGTCTGCCTCACCTGTTCCTGTCCTCTCTAGTGTGCCATCATGGCAACAGACCAAGGTCCCATCGGTAAGCTGCCGAACATCTGTCTCTGGGATTGCATGGGAAAAGGTCCAAGCATACCTCATCGCAGTTAGGGTATTCTCATAGACTTCATCCATGCCTCCACGATGGGCCTGGAAGTGGTAGGGGTGTTCATTGTGCATAGGACCTCGCTATGGGGTGCATATCTTTACCTAAAAGATGATATGAAGAAGAGGAAAAGAGTGCCAAGGGAAAAAGGTGAGAAAAATGCCGGATTCAAACGAATCCGGCAAAATGCAGTACGTCAGGCTACTTCATCAAGACATTCTTGACGAACTCAGCGATCATCAGAGTCTTGTAAGGGGCAGGGAACCAAGCCAGGGCATTCGCTTCACGGTCCGCTTCAGTAAGCAGGGTTCCGCTGAGCGCAATGTCCGTACGGGCAGGGTAGGCACCAAGCATCTCATACTTCTTCTGCTGCTGTTCCTTGCTGGTGATGTGTGCGATGAATACCAAGGCCGCCGCCTTGTGGGGAGAGTTCTTCAGGACCCCCATGGTATCACCACCACCGGCAGCACCCATGGTTGGAATGTACATCTTTGCTCTTGAGAAGAGGTTACCCTTGTTCATCATATCCTTGACGTTGTCATCCCAGCCGAAGGTCATGGCGATTTCGCCATCGTTGAGGCGGATGATGGAGTCGTTGTTGGATACGGTGAAGGTCAGCTTGTCCTTGCGTGAGTAAGCCCAATCCCAAGCCTTGTCCCAGTTTGCCACCTTGGAGGGGACAACCTCAGAGTCGCCGACATACTTCTCAAGGCCACCTGTGGTCTCCTTGATCATGGTATGGACGAATGACTGGCCAGAGCCACCCTTTGAAGGATCGTTGAATCCGAACTTCTTCGGATTTGCATCAATCCAAGCCTCAAGCTCTGCCCATGTCTGTGGCGGGTTTGAAACTCGCTGAGGATCATAGAGGATGCCGGTCTGGTTGCGGTGGAACGGGGCTAGGTAGCCATTGGTCATGACTCCTTCCTGGACCTTCCACAATGAAGGGGCAAGCTTGTCAGCATCGGGGATGATGTCCTTGATCGGGCCGTAGAAGAGATCCAGGTCCATGGTGTTCTTCACCCACTGCCCACCGACGATCATGACATCGATGGTGCCGACTTTGCTGTCTTTCTCTGAGATTGCCTTATTGAAGTTTGCTGTCTGGTCGCCAATGATGAGATTCACCTTGATGCCATACTTTGCTTCAAAATCAGCAGCCGCTTCCTTGAAGTAGTCAGGGAAATACCAGGCATAGAAAGTTACCTGACCTTCTGCTTTTGCAGCTTCCACTATCTGGTCCCAACTTGCACTCTGCAAATCAATTTCTGCTTTAGGCGCTTCTTTAGCACCAGCGGCGAATACCATGGTGGATGCCATAACAAGAACCAGTAACACTACCAAAATCTTTTTCATACACAATACCTCCTTGGTTTGTATAACAGCATCACATTTTTCCTAGTGATGCCGAAAGATAATCGGACTTGAGAAACCTTTCTACGATAAAAAGCATGATGATGTTTGGTGTCATCATCAATAGTGACACAACTGATGCATTGGTGCGGATGAAATTGTACCCCATGAAAGAGTAGAGGATTGTCGGGATGGTCTCAAAGGTCGGGGTCCCGATGATGAAGGTCAGGTTGAACTCCTCTATGCTGGTGGTAAAGGCGAATATCATCCCTGCTATGAGACCAGGCCTGATCATGGGCAGGAAGATGTCCTTGATCTTCACAAAGGTGCCTGCCCCTAGGTTTTCAGCGGCATCGATGACATCCTGGGGGATGGAAGCGAAGCTGGTGGTCATTACCCGTATCATGTAGGGCATGCTCATGAGGGTATGGGCTAGGACCAGGCCCAAAAAGGTCTGGCTGAGACCCATCAGGTTGAATACACGACTCAAGAAGAGGGCTACAACCATTCCTGGCATGATCATGGGAAGCAACACCACCAGCATGAATACTTTCTTTCCGGGAATGTCCTTTCTGCCCAGCACATAGCTGGTAGGGAGCGAGAGCAAAAATGAGAGTATCACTGCCAAAGGTGCGATGCTGTAGCTGGTCTTCAGTGCCCTGGCGATATTGGTGTAGTTGAACACATACCGCCACTGCTCCAGTGAGAAACTGGGCGGGATCAGGTTTGGATACGACCAGGCATCATCGGGATTGACCAATGACCACATGATGGCCATAAAGATGGGAATGCCTACCCACAACAGCTGAATGATGACAAAGAAGAGCGTAATCATGAGATAGAAGCGCTTTATGCGACGTTTCTTAATCAGGTAGAGGGGCATGGCCATTGTCTTGTCCATATCATGCACCTCCCTGTACAAGTTCTGCAAACCGTGAATACGCCCAGATGACAAAGAACGTGGTTATGATGATGATCACACCCAGGACCGCTGCCTGGTTCCACTCCTGATAGAGGTTTGCCATAATCTGCATTCTGTTTGCAACTGATGAGGGGTAGACTGGCCCTGCTACGCTGGTGATGGGGAAGTCCCCAAAAGCCTTGATGAACATGAGTATCATGGCCACTAGAATTCCCGGCATAGCCAAGGGAATGTAGATCCTGAAGAGAACTGACCAATACCCAGCACCCAGATTCCTGGCAGCATCGATGGTGTCGTCACGGATGGAAGAGATGGCCGACATGAGGATGAGCAGGACAAAAGGAAGGTTCTTCCATATCTGTATGGTTATGACTCCCCACCCAAACGAATCGTTGAGCATCCGTAGGGGCTCATCGATAATGTTCAGCCTCATCAAGGTAGTGTTTATCAGGCCATGGTAAGAGATGAGGTTCAGTATGAGAAAGGCAGCAACGAGGGCAGGAATGAAGAGGGGAACCTTAATGATGGAACCCAACATCCCCTTTGCCGGCCCGCTCTTACGGAAGAAGAGTGCAAGGGGAAAGGCTACCAGCACTGTCCCTACAGAACTCAGAATTCCCATTCGTAGGGAGAAGAGCAGGGAGTCTATCGCTTCACGGGAGCTGAGGATGGATTTCCAATATCCCAGGGTAAACCCCGATTCCCCCATCATGTTGAAGAATCCCAGGCTTTGCAGCACGGTGATACTAATCGAAGAGCCAATGAAGAAAACGATGAAGCCAACTCCCGGGATGAGCATCAGGATGATAAAGGGTGTCATCTTGTCTTTCTTTTTCATTGCTACTCCCTCAGTATGCTGAAAGCATGTTCAGCAATGCCGAACGATACACTATCGCCGGCGACTATCTTCGCCTCGTCATCGGACTGTGCACGCATTTTATATCCGTTGACCTCTATGAAGAGGTCAGTGATATCGCCCATGAAGACTGCCTGTAGCACGTTCCCGGTTATCTGGTTTTTACTTGTGCGGTCACGAATCTTCATATCCTCGGGTCTCCAGCTGAAATGTATGGTTGCACCCTTATGGGGGACTTCCTGTCCTTCTGCATTGATCAAAACGTTTCCAAAGGGTGCCTGGACTGTGCATCGGGTCCCTTCGACTTCTAGCACAACCCCATCGAATATATTTGCCAGACCAATGAATCCTGCAACAAATTGGGTCTCAGGATGGCGATATATGGTGTAGGGGTCGCCAATTTGCTCAATTCTTCCCTGTTCCATGATGACGATACGGTCCGATATTGCCAAAGCCTCATCCTGGTCATGTGTCACGTAGATGGCGGTTATTCCCAACCGCTTCTGCATCTCGCGAATCTCCACTCGGACTTGGACACGAAGCTTTGCATCAAGGTTGGAAAGCGGCTCGTCAAACAAGAGCACTTCAGGTTCTGTGACAATGGAACGGGCTAGGGCTACGCGTTGTTGCTGGCCACCAGAAAGTTGGCCTGGTTTCCTCTTCCCCAGTTCAGAGAGGCTAAGCATCTCCATAACACGCTCAATCTTGATTTTCTGTTCAGAAGCGGGCATCTTACGCATCTTCAGGCCAAAGCTGATGTTGTCCCAGACACTCATATGGGGAAAGAGCGCATAGCTCTGGAAACACATGGCGGTGTCACGCTTATTGGGAGGTATATTGTTCATGATCCTGTCCCCAAAGTACACTTCACCTTCATCTGGGTAGTAGAAGCCGGCTATGGTCCGTAAGGTTGTAGTCTTTCCACAACCGGAAGGTCCAAGGAGGGTCACAAACTCACCGTCTGCGACCTCCAAGTCGATATGGTCCACCGCTACTACGTCATCAAAGTGTTTCACAAGATTAGTCAGTTTAAGGGTTGCCACGGAAAATCCTCCTCATACAAGGGATTCTGTAACTGGCTATCACTCTCAAAGGTATGATAACGTTTTCAAATTTCCTTGTACATTCACTAAAAAAACTACAACGGGAAGAACGCTAATCACAATGCATGGTGTCCTTCCTAGTCAGAAATACCAAAGAAAAAAACTTTTAGAAAAGAAATAGTTCTTGGTATAAAAAGGGATTGCATTACCATCAATCTCACAAAGTCAGATAAGTAATCCTGCTCTTTAAAAAAAGTCTACGCTAAAGAGTATCATGAAAACGTTATTTGTCAACAACGATAGTCAGGATATTTACTATCCCCGATTCCCAGGTATGTGCTCCGAATGGAAGCCCTATACCCAGAGATGCCAGAGAAACGACAGAGTCTGTTCCTGTCACCCGATCCGGTACAAAGGTCCTGTCTTTCAGAACCATTCCCAAACAAACCCTTGGAAGGAAGTGACCTCTCAGTGGAAGCCTTCCTTCCGCTTTTTGGTTCGTTGACTTGATATAACACTAAATATATGAAGTAAGGATGAGAGAGATATGAAAAAGGCATGAATTGCTATCCATGGGATTCATTGATTGACAATCCGCCCTGAATCATCTTCTGCCTTGATCATGTTGGTCCTGCTTTAGTATTTCCCATGGTACCAGATGGATACAAGGGGCTATGCGCTTGCCAAATGCTTCTCCTGGGAATCTCTTTCAGAAACCGATAGCCTAAGGTGAGCTGTAGGGCAGATACCTGTCTTTGGATTACTATGCTTTCTCATCCCTCTTGTCTGCTCTAGTGTTTCAGATGAGAAGTTCCCTGCTTTCCCTAAGTTGTTGCAAGAGGATTTCCGTGGGAGCCTGTTGGACTTCAGCGCTGAAAGGTTCAAAGGAGAGATAGCCCTTATAGCCTCCCTTAACCAATGCTTTGGCTTGTCCTGCACTGGTGAGGATATCAGAAGGGGAGAGTAGTACCCTGTCACTATCCTGGATAGTGGCTATGGGCTTCTCTTGCACAACTGCCGAGAGGTGGATGAGACCAGTCTCTTGTGGGTAGAACTCTTTTTCTCCTCCAAGATAGTGATGGAACGTGTCATGGACCAGTCTGTAGTGGCTGCTCTTTCCCGATTCTCTGATGGCGCTGAGCGCTTCCCCTTTTGTACGGAGGCTGCTCACTGCGAAGCCAAGAGGTTCCACATAGCCAAAAAGTCCGTACTCACCAAATAGGTCGGAGTACATCACCAGTGCTTCAACACCCTGATGATACCACCGGCTCCTATCCTCGTCTTTAGCTATACCGTTTACAGGACAGAGGACTATTGCATCACAACCGAGCACTTTCCCGACTTTGAGAAGGTCCTCGAGTTCCTTCATATGCGTTTGGGGGTTTTCATTGAACCGCTGTAACGCATTGATGGTTGCAATGTGCAAGCCAGCTACCGATGCAGCCTGCTCTACCTGATGGGGCTTCAGGCTATCGGTGACAGTTCTCCCCTCAAGGTCGTTGCGCAGTTCCACAGCTTGGAAATTGGCCCGTTTTGCCAATGCGATAAACTCAAGTATTCCCAGTTGGGGTGCGATGATCCTATTTAGGGCAAATGTTTTTGCTTTCATTGGAGCCTCTGTATTTTGGGATGTTCTCATTCTAGCACCACTTGGTAGGCTGTCAATGTTACTGCAAGGCTTTGTGGTGCAAAAAGGGAAGAATATCCTTCATTATTTGAAAACGTTATCAATAAGGGCTGTTGCGATGATTCCTAGCGAATCCTCTTTTCTAAAATGCAAAGGGTAAAAGTTTGACAAATGCCGGAATCGATGCAATCATAAAGATATGATAACGTTTTCAACTTGAGAAGGGTTGAAATCGGTTCATACGTAACGGGGAGAAAGAGATAAGGAGACAAGAATGCAAGGAGGTTTAACCCGTTATTTAAAGTTTGAAGCCATAGCAAGTTCTTGCTCTGGTCGGAGAGAAATCTAGGAGGATAGAAATGAAAAAACTGTTCACGGTTCTGGCTATCGTTTTGGTAGTGGTCGCGCCATTGGTCGCACAGGCATCCGGTGAAACTGCTGGAAAGAAATCGTATGAGACCTTGCAGATGTACACTGCCCTCGATACTGAAGAGGCCCAGTATTATCTTGATGTGTTTGAGAAGAGCACTGGTATCAAGGTTGAGTATGTTCGCATGAGTTCCGGTGAAGTTCTTGCGAGAATTGAGGCTGAGCAGTCCAATCCTCAGGCAAGCGTCTGGTTTGGTGGATCCAATACCGACCACATCAATGCCAAGTCAAAGGATCTTCTGACCCCTTATAAGCCAAATACTGATTTTGAACTTGCTCCCATGCTCCATGCAGACGATTACAGCTGGAATGGTTTTTACACTGGAGCAATCGGATTTGTTTCTAACACTGATTTCCTGAAGAAGAACAACTTGCAGCCGCCCACCTCTTGGGCAGATTTGTTGAATCCTGTCTACAAAGGCCAGATCGAAATGGCTTATCCGTACACATCAGGAACCGCTTATACCACATTGGCAACCATTATCCAGATGAAAGGCCTTGAAGGCGCTCTTGATTGGTGGCAGCTGTTCGACAAGAACATTCATCAGTATACCAAGAGTGGAACAGCCTGTATCGCACGGGCCGGCCTCGGTGAATGTGCAGTTGGGATCGCCTTCTCCCATGATATCATGGCAAAGGGAATTGCAATGGGCTATCCGTTGGTAATCTCCTTCCCTGAAGAGGGAACCGGATATGAAGTCGGTGCTGTTTCCATGGTCAGGGGAGCCAAACAGATTCCTGAAGCAAAAATTTTCATGGATTGGTGTTTCACCGAAGAGGCTCAGAACTTGTTCATTAAGTACTCACGTCTTCCTGTCAATCCAAAGGCAATTGTTGCCGAGGGAGCAATTAAGCTCACAGACATCAACCTCATCGACTACGATGCAGTGAAGATGGGACTGGCAAAGGATGAGTTTGTCACAGCTTGGAGGGACAGGATCGGTAAATAGCGATTCTGATACGAGAATCGGGGTGCAACACCTAGTACAGATATGTGCAGTAAAGGTTGCACCCCTTACTTTTAAGGAAACCGAATGAAGAAATTCAAATTCAGTAATACTACTCGGGTAAATGACCTAAGAAAGATGATTGGAGAACCCTTCCTGTTGCTTGCAATACTTGTGGTCCTCTATTTGCTCATCGTATTTGTCATTTTCCCTATCTTTCAGGTGTTCAAGACCAGCCTTTCCTATGAAGGGGCTCTGAGTCTTCAGAACTACTTTGATGTGCTCAGCCGCTCCTACTACATCACGCCACTGATAAACAGCATGGTGTTGGGTGTCATTGTAGGAACCATAGGCACGATTGTCGGTTTCATGTTTGCCTATGCCATAACCAGGACTCCCATGAAAGGGAAGGGCGTGTTCCGCATGATCGCTACTTTTCCCATGGTCTCTCCTCCCTTTGTGGTGGCTTTGGCCTGTATCCTGTTGTTTGGCCGTTCCGGTTTCTTTGCAGGGGCGATTGGAAATATCTATGGTCTGACAGGACTTGTCATAGTCGAGGTCATCGCTTACTCCCCAACAGCCTTTTTGGCCCTTGTAGGGGTATTGCACGCCATCGATCCAGCCCTTGAGGAGGCTGCTATGGATTGCGGGGCCTCTCGCCTTAAGATTTTCAGGACCATCATTTTCCCTCTGGCCACCCCAGGCCTGGTGAGTGCATGGCTGTTGGTTTTCATCCAGTCGCTTGCCGACTTTGGGAACCCTATGATCTTATCAGGGGATTTTGCAGTGCTCTCTGTGCAGGCGTACCTACAGATTACCGGTATGTTTGACCTAGCAAGAGGGTCAACGCTTGCGATCCTGTTGCTTATTCCCACTGTGGTTGCCTTTTACCTGCAGAAATACCTGCTTTCGAAGAAGTCCTATGTGACAGTGACAGGAAAGCCCACTTCAGCAACTATCAAGAATTTGGAATGGTATATCAAGGCTCCTGTCTATGCCGTGTGTATGTTCTTTGCGGCTGTCGTGCTGCTCTTCTATGGGATGGTAGTATGGGGATCCTTCCAAAAACTCTGGGGAGTCGATTCCACACTAACGCTTCGCAACTACGTTCAGATGTGGAAGATGGGCAAGGGGTACATTGTGGACTCTCTGGTCATATCCGTCATTGTCACGCCGATAACAGGGGTATTGAGCATGTTCATAGCATACCTCACCACGAGGAAACAGTTCCCCGGAAGGAACTTCATTGAGTTCTCTTCCATGCTGACCTTTGCCGTTCCCGGTACTGTGGTAGGTATCGGATACATCCTGGCTTTCAACACTCCATCAATACTGATGCCTTTCACCCTTACAGGAACCGGGTTCATCATCATGATCTTGTTGGTGTTCAGGAACCTTCCTGTGGGTATTCGAAATGGGGTAGCGGCAATCCAGCAAATCGATCCCTCCATTGAGGAAGCATCAATCGACTTGGGTGCAGACAGCAGCCTCACGTTCCGTAAGATTACCCTGCCGATGATAACTCCGGCGTTTTTCTCTGGTTTGGCCAACTGTTTTGTGCGTTCCATGACGGCAATCAGTGCAATCATATTTGTGGTTTCCGGGAAATGGAATCTCATCACCGTTGCAGTTCTCGGGTTTGTCGACAATAGCCAATATGCACAGGCAGCTGCGATGAGCCTGTTGCTCATTGCCATTGTCCTGATCGCCCTTGGCCTTATCAAACTGTTTACCGATAGGATGGGAAGGGGGATGAACTCCTCCTCAATCTTGGAATAGGAAGGAATCATGAAGCAAAATTATTTGGAATTGAAAAAGCTTGCAAAGTCATTTGGTAAAGGGGACGAAACCTTCTTTGCCGTTGATCATATTGATCTGGGAGTCAAGGAGGGGGATCTTGTCACCCTGCTCGGCCCTTCGGGTTGTGGTAAGACCACCACTCTTCGCATGATAGCAGGGTTCCACACCCCCACTAGTGGTGATGTGCTCATTGACGGCTACAGCGTAAACAACATCCCTCCCAACAAACGACCTACTGCAATGGTGTTTCAGAACTATGCACTCTTTCCCCATATGACGGTGTTTGAGAATATTGCCTACGGCTTGCGCATTCGTAAGGAGAGCCCTGAGGACGTCAGGAAGAAGGTCAGCGACATCATGAACCTGATAGGTCTTGAAAACCTTGAGGATCGTCAGCCACGCCAGCTCTCTGGTGGTCAGCAGCAGAGGGTGAGCCTGGCACGTGCCATGGTGATGGAGCCTAAGGTGTTGTTGTTCGATGAGCCACTTTCCAACCTTGATGCGAAGCTCCGTGTCTCGACAAGGCTGGAGATCCGCAAGTTGCAACAGAGGGTGGGGATAACCTCAGTGTATGTGACCCACGACCAGGAGGAGGCAATGACGCTTTCGGATCAGGTCGTGGTCATGAACAAGGGTATGATAGAGCAGATTGGTTCGCCTTCAGAGGTCTATAGTCATCCTGCCAATAGGTTTGTCGCAGGCTTCATTGGGAAGGCAAACTTTCTTGAATCAGTGGTTGTGAAGGTTACCGACGAGCAGATTATTGTCTCCCATCAGGGCAAGCACATCGCCGCCCCACGGTGGGACAAACAGCTTAAGGTCAATGACAAGGTTGTGGTAGTCGCCAGGCCGGAGTCTATCATACCTGAGCTACCCTCTGAGGATTTGGTTGAAGGCATTGTAGCAGATTCTGTGTACTTTGGGTCTCAGATGCTGTATGAGGTTGAACTGCCTGATGGAAAGGTTCTGCAGATAGAGGTCGCTGATCCACAGTACCATGTGCAGTTCGAACGCGGACATAGGGTTGGGCTCTCGTTCAAGGACAGAAGCCTACACCTCTTACCTTCAGAGGAGAAAAAGGATGCACTATGATATTGTTATGATCGGTCATATCTCTCAGGACATCATGATCGACCACCTGAACAACAGGATGGACCTTGTGGGAGGGGCGGTTGTCTACTCTTCCTTTTCCGCTGCTGCCTCAGGGAGCAAGGTAAAGGTGGTGACCAAACTCTCACAATCGGATGCGTATATCCTGGAGCCCTTGAAGCGGGAGAATATCACCTGGGAGGTATGCCCTTCCAAGGAGAGCACTTCCATCAAGAATGTTTACTACACCGCCGATAAGGAGCGCCGTGATGTGTTCCTTATCTCCCAGGCTGATCCTTTTACCCTTGAGGAGGTAGTAGGGGATGAGACGAGTATCTTCCACCTTGCAGGCCTGTTTGGTGGGGAGGTTCCCGATACCCTCATCCGTCCCCTCTCTGAGAAGGCAGAGGTCGCTATGGATGCCCAAGGTGTGCTGCGGTGCCTGGATGAAGAGGGGAACCTGGCTTTCAGGGACTGGAAGCACAAGAAGGAACTTCTTCCCTTCATCAGGTACTTCAAAACCGATGCCGCTGAAGCTGAGATTCTGACAGGCCTCTCCAACCGTGAAGACGCTGCAAGGCTTCTGAACAAGCTGGGTGCAGATGAGGTCATGCTGACGCACAACACTGAAGTGATGGTCTGTTCCCATGGTGAGATCTTTACCGCACCCTATACCCATCGTACAAATGAGGGGCGGACAGGACGGGGTGATACTACCTTTGCCGCATACCTTGCCTGGAGGAAGGCCCACTCTGCCAAGGAGGCAACAGCCTATGCTGCGGCCCTCTGTTCTATGAAGATGGAGGTTCCTGGCACCTTCAAGGGGAGTATGGAGGATGTGCTGAAACGAATGAAAGAGGATGCTCGGTAGGAAGGAAGGGGATAGGGAGCAGGAGCTAATTGTATGTATATTAGGGGAGTTGCAGTGACGAAGAATCCGAGCCGTTGTAACTCTTTTATATGAAGGCAGTTTGCCCCAAAGGAATTCGGAATTGTTGAAAGACCTATTTTTGGTTGGTCAAAAACTCAGAGAATGTATTAGCTCCAAGCTTTCTCCGTTTATTGATCATAGCCTGCCAGATAGTATTGCCATGTTCTTCAGTGATGAGCCCTTGGGTAAGGGCTTCCATCATGATTTTCCCTGTCGTTATATGATTCAACCCATACTCTTGGACATAGGTCATTACATCTTTAAGGTTGTTACTTGCCAAAATGCCTGACCTAACCTTTGCTAGTGCTATTGATGCGGCCTCCCCTTTACCAATTAGTTTGCATCCTGGTTCAGGCTTGATAGCCAATAAGTAGTAGATTGAGTATTCTTCCGAACCTATTTGGATTTCTTCAAGGATGAAAGGTATCAATACCTCAGGGCTGTCAACAGCTGTTTTTAGATGTACTACCTTTGAAATTTCAGTGTATACGGGTTTTGGAAGGATAAGTCTTCCTGGGTATAGTGCAGGAAGTAGTGTCTGTTCGTTAACCCATAAGAAAGCACAAATGCAGTCAGTATCGAAAAAGAGTGGCTCAATCAACGTACTCTCCTTCATGTACTTCTTCGCCAAAAACAATATCCTCGCGAAAAGCATCTACTAGATATTCTTCATACCTTCCTGTCGATATAAGATTATTTTCAAGCAATTTTTCGGCCGATTTTACATAATAGCCCAAAGTTTGCTTTTGGTTGTGTGCATCCAGGGGTTTATATAAGGAGACATCATATCCCAGTCTGGCTGCAGAGCTGATTACGTTGGTTTGCAGATGTAGGGCTTCATTTCTTGTTAGTTCCTTTTCTTGTTGCAATCGGAACAACATGGCTTTTCTACTTACCTTGAAATATTGTTCGAGGAATAGTATATCCTCGAGAGTTACCTTCTGTTTTTGGTTTTGTTTCCGACTTTGGAGCAATTCATATAGAGCCTGCTGAGGGATAAGTACATACGATGCAAAATGGTCGGCCTCACGTTCTTTGCTATCTCCTGTGTCAATTTGGGTCGGGCAGACAGTGGAAAGAGTATTTTCATCAAAATAGTAATGGTACAACTCATGGGCGAGGGTGAATCTTTGCCTTCCGATGGACATTCCTGAATTTACAATGAGTATGGATGATGATTTATTTTTTACGCATATGCCACTTATGTTTGATCCAAGCGGGTATAGGGTCATTGTGATTTCTGGAATGTTTTGAATAAGAGCAAAAATATCGATAGGCGAGGAGGCATCCCCTCCTAATTTTTTTCTAACACTTGCTGCCTTATTGCTAAGATCCATGGTATTCATATGTACCTCATGTAAGTTGTTCAAGGAGTTCATCCATTTCCCTTTGGTTCAATACGATCCTATGTATTGCAGATAAGGCTAGGAAATCCTCTTGTGTAAGATTGTTTGTGCGAAAAGCAAAACCAATAGATTCCGTGATTTCTTTTTCCGAGAGTAACGTTTGTAGTGGACAGCAAAATAATGTTGATAATGCATCAAGCATATCTGAACTGATTGTCCGAGTACCTGATTCATACTTTGCCACTAGGCTTTGGTCTACCTGCAGATAGTCAGAAACATTCTTCTGAGAAAGGCCCGCGTTAGTTCTTAATTGCTTTAAACGTTCGCCAATACATTTCATATCAAATATCATATCCTACCTCCTTTTGAAGATGGATAAGTATAGTATATAC
>DMAO01000036.1 GCA_003446545.1 Sphaerochaeta sp. | reverse complement strand
GAACAGGATACCAGGACAGTGAGGTTCACCTACCACCAAGGTGATAATACCTAGGAATACAGTATCATTGCCAGACCAAAGTTTCGTATCTCTTGAACAGGACACCCAAATAGCCGTATGGTGTTGGCATGAAAGATTGTAAAGACCAGAGTTTTGATGCCACGGCCTTTCTTCCCACGTTCCTGGGAACCTTTGAAAGGGTTAAAGGCAATGCCAATTTTTATGGCATGAAGCAACTTCCCCAGATGCTTGAAATTGGGGAGATCGCAAATGAATATATCGAGCTGATGTTCCCTGGACGCTGCGGACGTGAGCGGATGGGGCTCAGCTTGCAGGAGATACTGCAAGACCAGCTTAACATGGTCTCATCGCGCCTGATGGACCAGGTCCTGCTTGCCCTGAAATATTCATATCCCCAGGAGAAAGAAGCGGTACTCAAAGAGAAAAGCGAGCACATCATCAAAAGCATATGCGCCTTGCTTCCAGAAATACGCCTCAAGCTGAAGCTTGATGCAAAAGCTGGATTCGAAGGCGACCCTGCAGCAAGAAATGTACGCGAGGTAATCCTCTCCTACCCCTTCATGAAGACCTTGGTCATCCATCGCATTGCGCATGAGCTGTTCAGAATGGATGTCCCCCTCATCCCACGCATGCTCAACGAGTATGCACATAAGGAAACTGGAATCGACATCCACCCCGGAGCTGTGATTGGAACTTCCTTCTTCATCGACCACGGAACTGGTGTGGTAATCGGAGAGACCTCAGTCATCGGGGACAATGTGAAAATCTATCAGGGAGTCACTCTCGGGGCCCTTAGCTTCCCCAAGGACGCCTGTGGGGAGCTTATCAGAGGGGCAAGACGCCATCCCACTATTGAGGACAATGTCACCATCTACTCCAATGCGACCATATTGGGCGATATTACCATAGGCAAGAACGCTGTTATCGGATCCAACGTCTGGATCAAAGAAGATGTCCCTGCACACACGATGGCAGTCATCCAGGAGCCCAAGCTCACCTTCAGGGATTTGAACGGAAGGAAAAGCTAGGCCTTCCTATCCAATGGGTGCTGATCGTTGAGTAGAGCTAGTTGGCAGTAGTCTTCCCACTTGCCATTGAGCAACAGATACTCACGGCTAATGCCTTCCTGGACAAACCCCAAGGAGGTGGCAAAAGCCAAGCTTGCGTAGTTTTTTGTCATGATGGTTGCCTCAAGCCTATGAAGCTTCAACTTCTTGAAGGCATACTCAAGCACGGACACTACAGCCTCAGTTCCAATACCCTGTCGTTGCCACTTCTCGGCAGTGCTGTAACCGAGCTTGGCGCTATAGGAGGCACCGTAGAGAATCTCACTGAGGTATACCTGAGCAACGATGGCCGATCCTTCTTTGCGCGAGAACACCAAGGGAAGCTTACGCTTCTGTGTATAGAGAACCATCTGTTTGTTACAATGATACTGGATGTTTGCCAAGGTATAATAACTGTCAGTGCGTTGGGGTGAGAATTGGGAAAAACACTCCCTGTTCGCAATTTCATAGGCTAGCAATTGCTTTGCTGCACCCTCATCCACAACGAAAGCGTTTAGGTGTTCAGTCTCAAAAAGTCTAAGCATGGCACATGACAACAGGCTTGCTGGAATTTTCGTCAAATTGGGCAAAATGCCCACTCACCAACAACCCTTCCCTCGCAAAAAGCGGGGCATCGAGGACTTTCACCTCAAGATAGTTGCCACTGAGGCCATACCAAGAGCCTCCCTTGCGTTTCTGTAATACCACCTCAGTCGGTTTACCGCTTTGCCGTATCAGATACTCTTTGTAGAGCTCATCCGAAAGGTCGCGTAACCTCTTTGCCCTATCGTCACGCACGCTCTCAGGCACCCTGTCCTTAGCCTTGAAAAGAGGTGTATCAGGACGGGGAGAGAACGGAAATACATGCATCTGGGCAAACTTCTGGTCCCGAAAATAGCGGTAGGTCTCTTCAAATTCCTCTTCCCCCTCACCAGGAAGGCCAGTTATGACGTCTCCTGCGATGAAAGGGTCATCCTTAGCCTGACGAAGGCTGTCAAGGATTGCCGAAAGCCCTTCAATGTCATAGTGTCGGTTGACCCGCCTCAATACCTTATTGCTGGCACTCTGTACAGGAATATGGAAGTGTGGCTGCATCCTAGGGTCTTTGAGGGTCGCAAGTAGCCTCTCATCGATATGGTCAGGTTCCAGGGAACTGAGGCGTAATCGTATGCCTTCACCAAGAGAGGCAAGCAACTCTTCAAGCAAGCCTCCCAACCCCTTTTGGGTATGGTCGTACATGGTGAGGTTCACCCCGGTCAGCATAATCTCGCAAAAGCCGGCTGCCTCCAGGGCAAGGGCGCGTTCAACCACTGATGCACTATCGAGGGAGACCGCCTTTCCCCTGGCAATGTGCACACGGCAGTACGCACACTCATTGTCACACCCATCCTGTACCTTCAGGTACGCACGGCTGTGGTAGGAAAATGAGGCGGCATCATAATCGAACACAGAAGCTTTGCCGTCACTGAAGGAGAGACAGCCACTCATCAAGTCAAAACCAGCCTCGAGGGTGACCTTCAGGTGTTTTGCCAGCTTCAGGAGGTGGGCCTTCTTTTCCAGAGGCACCACAATAATCTGGTCCGAAAGGGCCTTGAGCTCCTCTTCGTTGACTTGGGCGTAACACCCCGTAGCCAGAGTAGGAGCCACTGCTGCAAACTTCCGGATCATTCTTCGAGCCTTCTGCTCAGCCTTCGAGGTGACCGTACACGTATTGACAATGTACAGATCAGAGTGGTCGTGCTCACCCACTACAGTGAATCCCTCCTGGGAAAAGGAGTCTGCAATTGCCTCACTTTCGCACTGGTTGAGCCGACAGCCCAAGGTATAGACACAAACGTTCAAAAACTACCCTCCTGGTCTTTCAGTGTCTGCATTACCGTATCAACAGCACCCTTAAGGCCCATGCGCATCTGTTTGGCATAGGGATTGTATCGTTGCAAATCATAGAAAAGCTGTAGTGGGTCATTGCAAGTCTGCTCCACTATGGAGGTAAGACTACGGTAGCCTGTTGTAGCCAGCTGGGTCTCCCCAAGGGAAAGCTCAGACAGCGTCCTTCCAACAAAGTGGGTTATACCCTGAGACCAAGCAGCCTCACGATCATGCTGGTCACAACTCATCTGGTGAACATCAAGCTTCCATCGGCTGAATTCGTCGACCCACGTTTGCACAAGAGCAGAGGGTGCATGGACTACACAGATAACCATGGGCAATCCTTCTATACCGTCCTTGCCAGAATCAGGGCCAAACATCGGGTGTGTGGCAATACAGGGGACAGCCTCACCTAGGTATGTACGCATAAGCTTGGCAGGATAAATCTTGACAGAGCAGGTATCCATAACCAAAGTTGAGGCGGTAATTCTTGGGGCTGTCCCTTTCAA
>DMAO01000164.1:5242-12589 GCA_003446545.1 Sphaerochaeta sp. | reverse complement strand
TACTCTCTGTTGAGCAGAAGATCGGTGAGATATCAGAGAAGTATAACCGTGGCAGACATACCACCAACTATTCGCTGATGATAGACGGCCCGGACTTTACCTTGGTCGATACCCCTGGGGTGAGGGAGATTCTGGTTCCTCATGGCAATCCCCGGAGGATTGCAGAATCATTTCCAGAATTTGTCGAACCTTCAAAGAAGTGCGCCTTCGATCAATGCCTGCACAACGAGGAGCCTGACTGTGAGGTCAAGCGACTCGTAGATGAGGGCCTGATTCACCATGACCGCTACGACAGTTATTTGAGAATGCTCGCCTCATTGGGTGTCAAAGGCCCTGAATGGATGGGAAAGAGCGATCAAAGTCGGGAAAGATACAGAAATATGGATAAGCATGAACAAGAAGAGTATTGAAGATTTGGGATTTCTCTCGGTCTTACAGAAGATACAAGGTTTCACCTTGAGTCATGAAGGCTTTCAGCAACTCGCAGCCATGGATTTCCAAACTGACAAGACTGCCTTGAAAGAGCGTCAGGAGAAGGTTGCATCCTTCTACCGCTTGCTAGGGCTACCTGATGTACGTATGCCTTCTCCCTTTGTGGACATTACACAGGCAATACAGGTCTTGAAAAATCCCCTGCTAGTCCTTGACGGGCAGGCTCTCATTGGCATTGCTCACTACATAGGCAGTGCAGAGACCCTGTTGGATTATTGTAACCAAAGCGTGGAGAATAGCGGACCGTTACAGGCTATCTATGGCATGCTTGGTACTACAATTGATTCATCACTTCTACATCTGCAGGTGAGCATCTACACAATCCTCGATGAATCGGGAGAGGTCAAGGAAAGTCATCCTGCAATACGAACGTTACGTAAACGCGTTGAGCAGGCCAAGGCAGAGCGATCTCGGTTCTGCAACGACTATATGAAGGCCAAAAGCATAGCGATGCAGAGCGACCAGAGCTCCTACAGAGACGGAAGGGTAGTCCTTCCCGTACGCAATGACCGCCGTAGTGAAGTCGATGGGTTCATCAGCGGTGTCTCATCTTCAGGAAATACCGTCTTTATGGAGCCCTACAAGCTGGTTGAGATGAACAACTCCGTGGTGATGGCAGAGAATCAGATCCTTGTTGAAATAGCCAAGTTGCTAACCCAACTTGATGAGAAGACTAGGGCATGTACAGATGAACTGCTCTCTCTTATGATGAAGGTAGGTCCTGCAGATGCCCTTTTTGGCGCTGCACGGTATAGCTTTGATACCCAGGCAACCCGAGTGAACCTCGACCTTGATGTCTGCACGCTTCTCGATGCACGCCATCCTCTACTAGGGAAGAAAGCCGTTCCCATCACCGTTGCCATCGAGGGCAACGTGCACTCTGTCGTAATCTCAGGTCCCAATGCCGGAGGAAAGACCGTCACGATCAAGACAGTAGGCCTTATGGCACTGTTGAACCAGTTCTGCGGTTTCATTCCTGCCAAGGAGGGAAGTGCTCTTCCTCTCTTTGATGATATATTTACCGATATAGGGGATGATCAGAGCATCGAGGAGGAGCTTTCCACCTTCAGTGGGCATATGAAGCAGATAGGGCACATCCTACGAAGCATGACAGAATCATCATTGGTCATTATGGACGAACTGGGTAGTGGTACCGATCCTGTGGAGGGATCAGCCCTTGCTAGGGCAATCCTGGAGTACTGTATGCAAAAGGCCAAGCTGACTTTAGTCACCAGTCATCACGGGGTGCTCAAACAGTTCGCGTATGCGAAAGATACTGTGATAAACGCCTCTATGGAGTTTGATGAACAGAGCCATTTGCCCACTTTTCGGGTGATCAGTGGCATCCCAGGTGATAGTCACGCCCTTGATACAGCAAGGACGATGCTTCTTCCCCCTGAGGTATTGGACAAGGCAAAGCAGTACCTAGGCAGTGAAGCTGTCGAGATAGGGGAGATCATCAAAGGCCTTGAGAAGCGCAAGCGCGAGGCTGAGCTACATGAGCAGAATCTGAAGGATCGGCACTACAAGCTTCAGCAGCAGGTTAAGCAGGTCCAGCTAAAAGAGCTAAAGCTGAAGCAGGATGCCCTCATCCTTAAGCAGGAGCAGAGTAGCGACCTCTATCGCTTCATGCGAGAAAAGAGCAGCGAGCTGGAGAACCTGGTCTCTGAGTTGGGTAGTGGTGAGATTACCCGTGAAAAGACAAAAAAGGTAAAAGCCTTTGTCTCTTCGGTACAAGAGAAGCATGAGATGGCAGACGCGCAAATACAACAGCAGATCCAAGAGCTTGAACCAGAGGGGGAAAGCTCCGTGCCTATTCAGTTCAAACCCAATATGGATGTGTTGTGCGGGACTGCCAGGCGTGAAGGACGCATTATCCGTAAAGCCGCGAAAGGATCGTGGGTAGTGGCCATAGGGACGATGAAGTTCACCCTCTCCGAGCGTGAACTCTCTCTCCCAAAGAAAATGCAAGAGACGAAGGTCCACGTACAATACCACAGCAGCTCCCCTCCTCCCAAGATGGTACTCGATGTGCGGGGTATGACTTTGGAGGAGGCCCTCTCTGAACTGGATATCCAGATTGAGAGTGCCTTGGTGCATGGCTTTTCAACCTTTGCCATTATCCATGGCTATGGGGACGGTATTCTCAGCCGTGGAATTGGGGAGTACCTGAAACAGAGCGTGAGCGTCACCGATTACCGCTTTGCCCTTCCAGAGGATGGTGGTATGGGAAAGACGTATGTGTTTCTCTAAAAACGAATCCGACACTGTGGCAGGGGCTTTGGCCCTTGCTTTTATTTTTTTTTGCTTTTATGATATTTACTAAATTAGTTATTTACTAATTTTGTAAATGGGGAGGCACATGACTCTTGATAAGAAGAGACTGAGACAACAGTACAACGATAGCAAACCTCCGATGGGATGTTTTGCCCTTCGCTGTACAGCAACTGATGATCTGTTTATCGGTTGGGCAACCAATCTGCAGAGTGCAAAGAATTCCTTGCTGTTCAGACTCTCAGTGGGGAGCTTGGAAAACGTTATCGAGCTG
The DNA here is from genome assembly GCA_003446545.1 of Sphaerochaeta sp. Taxonomy (GTDB): domain Bacteria; phylum Spirochaetota; class Spirochaetia; order Sphaerochaetales; family Sphaerochaetaceae; genus Sphaerochaeta. The sequence goes on along the minus strand of DMAO01000164.1, from coordinate 9,549 downwards.
CAACAACTGTACAATACTCATGGGAGTGAGCATTTCAGCTTTTCTGTACTTGAGGAGCTCCCCTATGACAAGGATGATCAAACTAAGGATTACAAGGATGATCTCTCTATCCTTACCGCACTGTATCTGGAGAAATTTCCAGATGCAAAGGAGATACATGTATGGAAATACCCACAACACTCAAACACAAGCCAGTGATTGTCGTTGAGAACTACGGCGAAGTCGATGGCAAGAGAGCCTACGACTCGGATGCGAAGGGCCTGTCCATAGGGTTGGCCCAATGGAATGACCGTGGAAGCGTTGAGGCTTCTGCAAAGGTCTGGCGTCATACAGGGGAGAAGTGGTCTCGACAGAGTGAGGAACTTCCTTTGAACAGGGTTCTCGATCTTGCAATACTGCTGTGCAGGACCAGCCTATACTTCCAGGATGCATATCGCTTCCCCAAGTATTATGATCCGCAAAACCCACAGATTGATAGGATTGGGATACAGGGGGACGCGATGACCGTTGAGGTCTGTACAAACAATCCCCTTATCGACACCGATATCCGCCTGCTCGCCGATGCCATGGGCAAGGATGGGGAGCTTCTGGGTGAACGTTTCAGGGTTCTCTCTTCCTTGCTTAAGGATATGGGATATTGAGAGGAATTATCTGCTTGATGTGGCGTTTTCTTGCTAACTTGTGCTAGACATGATACGCTTTTTATATAAGGAGTTACGAATGTCTGATTACATGAATGGAACTGGTGTCCAATACCATCTGCATATAAAGGAAGGTGATGTCGGTAGGTATGTCATCCTCCCCGGCGATCCCAAGCGCGTCCCCTTGATTGCAAAATATCTCGATGATGCACGTCTGGTTGCCGATAGCCGTGAGTTTGTTACCTATACCGGTACCCTTGAGGGGGAGAAGGTTTCGGTAACCTCCACCGGCATTGGAGGCCCTTCGGCCTCCATTGCAATGGAGGAGCTCTTCAAGTGTGGCAGCGATACCTTTATTCGCATGGGCACCTGTGGTGGTATTGCCCTTGATGTTATGGGATCCGATGTGGTCATTGCCACCGGAGCTGTCAGGATGGAGGGCACAAGCCGGGAGTACGCTCCTATCGAGTTCCCTGCCGTTGCCAACTTTGAGGTTGTCACAGCCCTTATGGATGCTGCTTCCCGCTTAGGCAATAGGAGCCATGCCGGGGTTGTGCAGTGCAAGGACTCCTTCTATGGTCAGCATTCACCCTCAGAGATGCCTGTCTCCTATGACCTTATCAACAAGTGGGAGGCCTGGAAACGTCTGGGTGTGCTTGCCAGCGAGATGGAAAGTGCCGCTCTGTTTGTTGTTGCCTCCAAGCTGGGGGTGCGTTGTGGCAGTGCCTTCTTCGTGGTTGGTAACCAGGAGCGGGAGCTGTTGGGTATGGAAAACCCCAAGTTCCACGATACTGATTCTGCCATCAAGGTGGCCGTTGAGGGAATTCGGAACCTTATCCTTAAAGATAGGGCAAAGAGCACCTAAATCTGGCATGCACGAATCTCACGGCTCCCCGATGGGGAGCTTTTTTCTTGCAGGATTGTCTGTATGCTCAGGTCCTGGGGAAAGGGGCCCATCTTACCCAAGGAACTGAGGCAGTTGCTGCCATGGTAGGCCTCATAGGTTCCGCACAGGGGGTAGTTCTTCCCAGAAAGGGGGAGTCGCCCACTGATGTTTTTGTAGTGATGGAGGAGATCCTTGGTGTGGGCAATGGATTCCAAGGTACAGTGCTGTTCCAGAAAACTGAACTGGGGCTTTCCTTTTGGTAGGTAGATGAGCAGGTCCAGTAGGGTGGGAATCAAGGTGTAGTCTAGGATAGTACCCCCTTGTGCTTCTATGTTCAGATAGACTCGCAAGAGCAACTGCTTGGCTTTCACCCATGTCGTGTAGATAACTTGTTCACTGGAAAATTGCATCCTGTAGTACATTTCTATCCTCCATGTGGATAGAGAACAGTACTGTTAGGGTTTGCTTCAATGTTCGTAGAAGGGAACATCAAGTTCCTCAAGTTTTTCTTTCCCTTGTCGGAGGAGGCTGTTGAGATTTTCTTTCTTTTCTGCAATGAGCAGGGCTTCAATTGTGTAGATTTCCAGACCTTGCTCTTCATATTCGTTCTGGAGTTCCCTGTTGGAAAAGTTTCCCAGGTCAAGGTCGAAACGAATCTTTTGGATGTCTTGGGAAAGGTTTTCACTCGTAATCAAAAGCGTCTTCTCTGTCTGTAGGTTATAAATACGGATAATTCCCCTCATGCTTTGGGAACTGAATAAGTGCGAATCTTTCATATCTGGTTACTATAGTAAAAATGACGGGTTCTGTACACAGAACAAGAATACTGGTTAGCCCTTGCTTTTTTTCTCTCAAACACTAATACTTTGGGTGTTTTTCGCATGTACCGGGATTTTTCGTTTGTTGCTTAATTGTGAGGAATCCTTTATCATATTGCATTATTACAAGGTAGGAATTCAGATGGCTCAACAAATTCAGGATTTGGTTGCTTCCATCCGCAAGGATGGCATTGAAGTGGCCCAGAAAGAGGCGGCACAGATTATTTCTGATGCCAAAGCCCAGGCTGACGACATAGTCTCTCAGGGGCGCAAACGTGCCTCCCAACTCATTGAAGATGCACAGAAAGAGATTGATGTACGTGACCAGAGTGCCCGTGCAAGCCTTCAACAGGCAAGTAGGGATGTACAGCTCTCCTTGAAGAAGGCTATTCAGAAACAACTTGATACTCTGCTCGTGGAAAAGCTTGAGAAAGCCTTCAGTTCAGAAGCCTTGGTTGTTCTGGTCACTTCTGTTGTCAAAGAACTTTCTGAGAGTACGAAAACAGAAATCCAGCTCAACGAGAAGGATTTCAAGAAGCTTGCCTCTTCCCTAAAGAGTGAACTCAGTGAGAAGATCAAGGGTGGTTTGGAGATAAAGGCTGTTGATTCAGTTCAGAACGGTTTCCGCATTGCTGAAAAAGACGGCTCTGGTTTTTATGACTTCAGTGCAGAAGAGACTGCTAACCTCATGAGACCGTTTCTTTCTTCATCCATTGCAGAGATTGTCTTCGCGCAAGCGAAGTAAGGAGCAGAGATGGCTTCCTATTACTATCTGGTTGCGACACTGCCCCTACTGCGCTACGATGGTCAGTGCCCGTTTGATTCGGCATCCTTCCTCGAGCAATGCAAGAGTCAGGTCAGTGCCCATGATTACCAGACAATCGTATCTGCCCTATCAGGCAGAAGCTCTTCCCACCCTTTTCTCAAGAAGTGGCAACAGTTTGCTTCCATGGTAAAAAGGGAGTTGAATGACCAACGGAGCAAGAAGCTCGGTCTTTCCTCACCTAAATACCACAATGATGGGGAAAAGGAAGGGCGTATAGGTGAGGCTGTTCGCCAGGCCATCTCGAATGAGAACGCCCTGGATGCAGAACTCTCCTTGCTCTCCCTCAAATGGAAGTATCTTGATGAGATAGCAGCCTTGCACTACTTCGATGTGGAGGCGTTGCTCTCGTATGCTGTAAAGCTACAGCTTCTCAAGCGCAAGAGTCTTTTTACCAAGGAGGAGGGCAATGCTGAATTCAAGCGCCTTTTCTCCAATTTACAGTCTGAAATAGCAAATACGTAGTGGAGTTGGATATGGCAAATACAAGTGGACGTGTAATTGGCGTCAATGGCAATATGGTTTCTGTAGAGTTTGACAGCGCCATTTCAAAGAATGAAGTTGGGTACATCCGTCTAGGGGATATCAAGCTCAAGGGCGAAGTCATCAAGATCAACAAGAATGTTGCATCATTGCAGGTTTTTGAGATGACAGAAGGTATCAGCGTGGGCGACCCCGTTGAGTTTTCAAACGAGATGCTGAGCGTCGAGTTGGGGCCGGGGCTGTTGCAACAGATTTATGATGGTCTGCAGAACCCCCTGCCCAAACTGGCCGAACAATGCGGCTTCTTCCTGCAAAGGGGTGTCTACCTCGATCCCATCCCCAACCAGGACTGGGAGTTTACCCCCTCAGCTAAGCTAGGTGATGTACTCAGGCCTGCCGACACCTTTGGTACGGTACCAGAAGGGCTGTTTACCCATGAGATCATGCTTCCTTTCTCCTTTCCGGAAGTTGACTGGAAAATTACAGCCATCAAGGAGAAGGGTACCTACAATGTCAGGGAGAACATTGCCACCGTCGAGGATCCCAAGGGTAACAAGCGCGAGTTGAGCATGGTCTTCACCTGGCCTGTCAAACGTGCCATCATGAAGTATGAAGAGCGCCTGCGTCCCGATGAGACGCTGGTGACCAAGATCAGG
>DMAO01000164.1:0-5191 GCA_003446545.1 Sphaerochaeta sp. | reverse complement strand
AATGCTGATGTTGACATAGTCATCATCGCCGCCTGTGGCGAGCGAGCAGGTGAGGTTGTCGAGGTACTCAAGGAGTTCCCTGAGCTGACAGACCCCAAGACCGGACGCTCCCTGATGGAAAGGACCATCATTATCTGTAATACCTCCTCAATGCCAGTTGCAAGCCGTGAAGCTTCGGTATATACCGCGGTGACCATGGCCGAGTATTACCGCCAGATGGGCTTGAACATCCTCCTGCTTGCTGATTCCACATCCCGTTGGGCTCAGGCAATGCGTGAGATGAGTGGCCGTCTTGAGGAAATTCCCGGCGAAGAGGCCTTTCCAGCATACCTTGAAAGCCGCATAGCAGAGTTCTATGAGCGTGCAGGAAAAGTGAGGCTTAAGGATGGACGTATCGGCTCTGTCACTATCGGAGGGACTGTAAGTCCCGCCGGAGGAAACTTCGAGGAGCCTGTGACCCAGGCAACCCTGAAGGTTGTCGGAGCTTTCCATGGGTTGAGCCGTGAACGCAGTGATGCACGTAAGTATCCCGCCATCGACCCTCTCGGGTCTTGGTCCAAGTATGAGGGTATCATTGCAAGCAACAAGGTTGACTATGCCCGATCAATTCTCTTTAGGGGAGGTGAGGTCAACCAGATGATGAAGGTTGTCGGTGAGGAAGGTACTTCCATCGCAGACTATGTCGTCTACCAGAAGAGTGAGCTCATCGATGCCTGTTATCTGCAGCAGAACTCCTTTGACCCAGTTGACTCATCCGTTTCGGTTGATAGGCAACGGCATGTGTTTGAGCTCTTGTTTTTAGTCCTTGCAGCCAAGTATGAGCTTGAGAACAAGAAACAGGTTCGTTCCTTCTTCAATACGGTCAGACAGAATTTCCTGGACTGGAATAACGTTGAGTTCAAGAGTGAACGGTTCACCCAGATAGAATCTGAGATACAGAAACTCTATAAGGGCAAGTTCGTGCAGTTTGACGCCGTTGCCGAGAAGTTGATGTAAGGGGTAGATGATGCAAAAAGTATATTCAAAGATAGAATCAATTGTGGGAAACGTCATAACCGTACGTGCAGAAGGGGTCAGCAATGGAGATCTTGCCATAGTGTCTTCCTCCCATGGCGAAAGTTATGCTAACGTCATCAAGCTTGATAACGACTTGGTCTCATTGCAAATATTTGCAGGGGCACAGGGTGTTTCCACCGGAGACCAAATCCGCTTCCTGGGGGTTCCCATGCGGGTATCCTACAGCGAAAACCTTCTTGGACGCGTGTTTGATGGTACAGGTAAACCCCGTGACAAGGGACCTTCCCTGACCGAGAATATGATTGATATCGGCGGTCCTGCAGTCAACCCTGCCAAGAGAATCATCCCCAGGAACATGATCCGTACCGGTATCCCGATGATTGATGTCTTCAATACCCTTGTTGAGAGTCAGAAGCTGCCGATCTTCTCTGTTAGTGGTGAACCCTACAATCCCTTGTTGGCCCGAATTGCAATGCAGGCTGAGGTAGACCTGATCATACTCGGTGGCATGGGACTGAAGTATGACGATTATCTCTTCTTCAAGGACACCTTGGAAAAGAGTGGTGCCATGAGTAGGACAATCATGTTTGTCCATACAGCGAGTGACCCAACCGTTGAGTGTATGCTTGTCCCGGATATGTCTTTGGCTGTTGCAGAGCATTTTGCTCTCGATGGCAAGAAGGTTCTGGTTCTGCTTACCGATATGACCAACTTTGCTGACTCTATGAAGGAAATGGCCATTACTATGGACCAGGTCCCCTCCAATCGTGGATACCCTGGAGACCTCTACAGTTCCTTGGCTTCACGCTATGAGAAGGCTGTCGACTTTGAAGGGGCCGGATCACTTACCATCCTGGCTGTCACTACGATGCCTGGTGATGATGTCACTCACCCGGTTCCTGACAATACAGGCTATATCACCGAAGGCCAGTACTACCTCAAGGGTGGAAGGATCGAGCCTTTTGGTTCCCTCTCGCGTTTGAAGCAGCAGGTCAACCAGGATACCCGTGATGATCACCGTTCCCTCATGGATGGTATGATCAAGTTGTTCGCTTCCTACAAGGAGTCAGTGGAAAAGAAGTCCATGGGCTTCATGATGACTGAGTGGGATGAGAAGCTACTGAAGTATGGCAACCTGTTTGAGGACAAGCTGATGGACCTTAGTGTCAACATCCCCCTTGAGCAAGCCTTGGATTTGGGTTGGGAGATCCTCTCCGAGTGTTTTGAACCAAATGAGACAGGATTGAAGAGCGATTTGATTCTCAACCGTTGGCCAAACAAGTCGGTTGACTAAGGGGGGACGATGGTAGTCAAACTGACGAAAAACGAGCAAAAGCTACAGAAGGATCGCCTCAAGCAGTTTCAGCGCTATCTGCCGACCTTGCAACTGAAAAAACAACAGTTACAGATGGTAATCCGACAGATAGAGAATGAAGTTGAGCAGATGCGACAACAGCAAAAGCAACTGGTCTTGGCGATGCAGGTGTGGATAGCGGTCTTCAATGAAAATACGGCATTTCCCGATGAACTGGACCTTGATACTCTGATCAAGATAGACAGGGTGGAGCGTTCAACAGGAAATATCGCAGGGGTATCCATTCCCATTTTCAAGGAGCTTTCCTTCCAGAGCATCAGCTATGACCTGGATGACTATCCGCTTTGGGTTGATCAAGCTCTCAAGAGTCTACGTGATGTATCCCGCTTTGATGCCCTGATAGCTACCCTTGAACAGCAGGTGAGATTGCTGAACCGGGAGCTGAGGACCACCAGCCAGCGGGTCAATCTCTTTGAGAAGGTAAAGATTCCTGAAGCCAAAGAGAATATTCGCAAGATTGCCATCTATCTGGGTGACCAGCAGACCGCTGCAGTAGTGCGGGGAAAGATAGCCAAGAAAAAACTGGTAAAGGAGGCCTGATATGATTGTTCCGATGAAAAAAGTATCTGTCATTGTCCAGGCCCATAATAAGAACTCGATGCTGAAGACTCTACGCAAAGAGGGTGTAATGCACATCTTTACAGAGAGCGTCCGTACAGAGAGGGGTGAAGTTCTCAAGAAGCAGTATGATGAGCTGGTAAAGGTTCGTAGCAGCATTCTTGAAAAGGTAGACAGCAAAAAAGCCCCAAAGCAGAAAAGTGTATCTGAAGAGGTATTCGTTGAGCTTCATGACCGGTATCAGCAACTGCTTGAAACCCGCTCTAAGCTCGAGGAAGAGGTGACAAAGGACTCTGTACTCATTGAGCAATTGCGACCTTGGGGTGATTTTGACCCTAAAGAGATTGACAGACTTGCCAGAGATGGGGTCAGCCTTGCTTTCTACACACTCACCAAAAAAGATTTGAAGGCTCTCGACTCATCCATCCCCTATATCGAATTGGCCCCTATGGGATCACTTCAGGCTATAGCTGTTGTGGATGCAGATCTTGATAACACTGTTGGCGTAACACGCCTCACCCTTCCAGAGCTGGGACTAGTTGAGCTCCAAGAACGAAATGCCTATGACCGGCAACGCCTTGTTGAGATTGATGCCAGTTTCAGGGAGGCAGGTACCTATCTTGATGCTTACCAGTACAGGATGGATCGTGCAGAGCAGGAACTTCGATTTGACCAGGTCTATGCAAATTCTGATGGAGGGGAGGATCTCACATGGATCACCGGGTATCTTCCCGCCCCTGAGGAGAATGCTTTCAGCAAGTTTGCTTCCAACCAAGGGTGGGCTTATCTGATTGATGACCCTACAAAAGAGGACAACCCTCCCACTCAGGTAAAGTATGCAAAGGGTGTTGGTATCATCAAGCCGTTGTTCGATATCCTGGGGACGGTTCCAGGATATAGGGAAAACGACATCAGCCTTTGGTTCCTGCTGTTCTTCAGCCTGTTCTTTGCCATGATAATAGGGGATGCAGGCTACGGTCTGGTCTTCCTCTTAGCTGCTTTCGGTATGCATATCAAGGCAAGGAAGGCAACCACCATGGTACTGCTTATCTATGTTTTAAGTATTGCCACTATCATCTGGGGGACGTTGACAGGTACCTGGTTTGGTTCGAAGATGATCCTTGAATCCATTCCCTTCCTGCAGAGGCTGGTCATACCTTCGATTTCCAACTATCCAGAACTCTTTGGTATTGATGCTGTCACGGCTCAGAACCAAGTGATGAAGTTCTGTTTCATCATTGGGACGGTCCAGCTCTCGCTTGCATGTGTGTTGAATATCGTGCATAAGATCCCCAAAAAGGATATGAGCTTGTTTGCTGATTTTGGTTGGATGATCGCCGTGTTGGCACTCTACTTTGTCGTATTGCAGCTCGTAGTCGGTGAAAGTGTCAACTTTTCCCTAGTTGGAGGAGCAGTTGGGCTTGGGTTTCTTCTGGTTGTGGTATTTGGTTCCCAGGGCCCTGGTATTCGGTTTGGTAAGGGCCTGGCCTCCGGTTTGGGTGGATTTTTCACTACATTCCTGAATACAATCAGCTGCTTCTCAAATATCATGAGTTACATTCGTCTGTTTGCTGTTGGTATGGCATCTGTTGCGATAGCGCAGAGTTTCAACAGTATGGCTGGTGGAATGCTCTCAGGTTTTGCAGCTATAGCTGGTGTCCTGGTTCTGATAATCGGGCACTCCCTTAACCTGGTTATGGGATTGCTCTCAGTAGTGGTACATGGTGTACGACTGAATCTTTTGGAATTTTCCGGGCAACTCGGTATGGAGTGGACTGGAATCTCATATGAACCGTTCTCACAGACGGTACAAGAAAACTGAATCGTTGTTTACGAACAACTAAGGAGAAAACATGGCTAATGTGGAATTTATCGGACTGGCTTGCGCCCTGTCCCTTTCAGCTCTAGGTTCCGGTCTTGGTGCAGGTGCTGCAGCTCAGGCAGCAGTTGGCGGCTGGAAGAAATGTTATGCGAACGGTAAGCCTGCTCCCTTTATCATGGTCGCTTTCGCTGGTGCTCCACTGACACAGACCATCTACGGGTTCCTGCTTATGAATTTCATCGCTGCCGCTATTGCAGCAGGTGCTTCCTCCATGCTCGCCCTTGGCGTTGGCGTCTTTGGTGGAATGGCCATCGGTCTCTCCGCTTGGATGCAGGGCAAGACCAGTGCTTGCGCTTGTGATGCGTTGGCTGAGACCGGAAAGGGAACAGCCAACTACTTTATTGTCATTGGTATCGTTG
>DMAO01000230.1 GCA_003446545.1 Sphaerochaeta sp. | reverse complement strand
ATATTATTATACTATTTATAATATATTGTTTACATTTGTTTAAGTAGTATTTTCATACATATTCAATATGACAATATCAACTATTTATCCTAGACAAACTCACAGTATCCTGCAATAATATCCCTCAGCATGTATGCACTGTCCTTAGGGATTCTCTCCTGGGTTTCGTAATCAACATAGATGATACCAAACCTTTGGCTATATCCCCATGCCCATTCAAAATTGTCCAGAAAAGACCAAATAAAGTATCCCTTAAGATTGATGCCCTCATCAATGGCTTGTTTGCAGATGGCTAGATGCTTATTGACATAATCACACCTAAGATGGTCATGGATACGACCATCAGTTACTGCATCATCATTTGCACAACCGTTTTCTGTTATGTAGAGGGGCAACGAAGTGTCCAATGCTTGAATGTAGTGTAGGATTCTCAGAAGGCCATACGGTGTTACCGGCCATCCTTGGTTGGTTACAGGCTGCCAAATAGGTACATCACTGTACTTGTTCTTCTGTGTTTCGTCATAGACAACTGCCACTTCCTGATAGTAGTTTATACCTAGAAAGTCGATTTTTTCTGCTATGATCTCCATGTCCCCCGATTCTATCGGATAGGTGATCCCCAGATCCTCAGTCACCAGCTTGGGATACCCCCTATCAAAGAGGGGCAACAGGAATACATCAGTATTGAAGGCTCTCGCATATTCACTGGCCAGTAGGTCTTCCTCCTTTCTGGAGGCAGGTCGTGGCATGAGGGGGTTGAGTGTAATTCCGATTGGAGCTTTCAATCCTGTCTTCCTGTACGATTGCATGGCAAGGCCATGGGCTAGGTTCAAGTGATGGACAGCCTTGTTGGCCTGTTCATCGCTTCTAATGCCAGGGGCATGTTCTCCACTTCGATATCCCAAATAGGCTACGCAAAAGGGTTCGTTAAGGGTTATCCAACGATCGACAAAGGGGCCCAGATGCTCATAGCAGGCCTCTGCGTACTTTTGGAAGTGGTAAGCGGTCTCACGCTTAGCCCATCCTCCCTTCTCTTGCAACACTTGAGGAAGATCCCAGTGATAGAGTGTCGCCACTACTTCAAGGCCCTTATTCCTCAGTTCCTTACTCAGGCGGATGTAATAATCCACTCCCTGCATGTTGACCTCGCCTACCCCATCAGGGATAATTCTTGGCCACGCGATGGAAAACCTGTAAGCCTGGAAATTAAGGTCAGCCATGAGCTGTATATCCTGTTCGTAGCGGTGGTACTGGTCCACAGCAACGCTACCGTCATCTCCGTTCATCACATTGCCGGGAATCTTGGAGAAGGTGTCCCAGATGCTGGGCTTTCTACCACCTTCTTCGATGGCACCCTCCACCTGGTAGCTTGCTGTCGCACATCCCCACAAAAATTCCTCATCAAACTGAACCTGTTGCATGCTTTCCAACCCTTATTGCTGTTTTAGAATAGTACACTTTCTAGGTATCACGCATACTTGCCTATAACAGAGGTAAATTAATACTAGCATAGCCTATATTGGCGCTCAACCTTATGTTAAATCTAGAACAAATTTGTTTCAGTGTACAAATTAGTAATATTCCAATACTCTAACTATTTATTCTGCTATCATTAAACGTTGTTCTTATATATGTCTTATAGTATTTCCATACTTGCTAGTTGCCAACGCAACTCTACAGGATCTGCGTAAATTACTGTATTGAGTCCAAGATTTGCTGCTGCTTCACAGTTTTCTAAAAGATCATCCACGAAAAGAACCTCTTCGGGTTTCACCTCTTCCAATTCGAGTATCTTATCAAAAAAAGCTCTTTCAGGCTTCACTTCATGTAACTGCAAAGAAGCATAGATTGCATCGAACATGTCATAGTGACCAGCTTTTCGATGATATGCAAAATGTGCCTCTTCTGTATTGGTAGCACAGACCACACGATACCCCTTCTCCTTGAGCTCTTCAATAATGGCCACCACATAGGTTTCAAGCTCAGGCTTGAAGTACCTGCCCCACAACGAATCGTTGTGCGTTGGAACGACAATACCAGTCATTTGTGAAAACTGTTGCCACATCTGTTCTTCATCGATAGCGGCCTTGCTGTGCTCTGCGAGCAGGTCAGGAAGCCTGGGATCGAGTGAAGAAAAGCTATCATACTCGGTGATGCCGAAATTACGTAGAAGAATGCGTTCCAGAGAAATTTCGGAGTGTTTGACAACCACTCCTCCCATATCAAACATACAGAGGCGAAATGTTTTTTCCATGGGAGTAAGCTTATCAAAGGAAAGAGAAATCTTCTAGTGCTTTTACAGATTCAAAAAATACGATATCCTTAGTAAAAGCAAGGAGTGAAGACATAATATGAGCGTATATTTCCCAGAAGACTACACACAGAAAATGAATCAAATCCAAACAGAACGGGCTATCAAGTACATCAAGGATACCTTTGAAAGCGAACTGTCAGCAGGACTTAAGCTCAGCAGAGTGACCAGCCCTCTGTTCGTCCCCCGAGGATCAGGTATAAACGACGACCTCAATGGTATTGAGAGACCAGTGCGTTTTCAGATTGGAAATCTCAATAACATGGAAATGGAAATTGTCCAGTCTTTGGCCAAATGGAAGAGGCTTGCCCTTGCCGATATGAAAATGAGACCAAATTCAGGCATTTATACTGATATGAACGCCATCCGCCCCGATGATGATATTGATGCGATCCACTCACTCTATGTCGACCAGTGGGACTGGGAGTTGGTCATGGCCGAGAAAGATAGGAATATTGAATTCCTCAAGAAAATTGTCAAGAAAATTTACTCTTCCCTGAAACGAACAGAATTTCTTGTCAGTGAGATGTTTCCCCATTGCCCTCCTACCCTACCTGAACACATAACCTTCATTTTTTCGGAAGATGCACAAAGGGAATACCCCAACCTGACTCCACAACAACGCGAAAGCGTCCTTGCAGAGAAATACGGGGCCATATTTCTTATCGGCATTGGCTCTCCACTCGCCGATGGGATCAGCCAGGGAGGAAGGGCACCAGACTATGATGACTGGTCTACCCCTAGTGACTCCGAACATACAGGGCTCAATGGAGACATAATCGTTTGGGACACTGTACGAAAAGACTCCTTAGAAATCTCATCCATGGGCATCCGTGTCGATATTGATACTTTACTCAGACAGCTGGAGATTAGAAAATGTCCTGAACGTTCTGAACTCTTCTGGCACAAGCGACTGCTCAACGGTGAGCTTCCCCAGACTATTGGAGGCGGCATTGGCCAGAGCAGGCTCTGCATGCTGTTACTCAAAAAGGCACATATTGGTGAAGTCCAATCCTCCGTATGGCCCCAGGAAGTTCTTGATGAGGCAAAAGAACTGCATTTCACATTGATGTAGGAGCATACGATGAAACTTGTCAGTTGGAACGTCAACGGATTGAGAGCCTGCCAGAAGAAAGGCTTTGAAGAGTACCTTGCCCATGTTGATGCAGACATATTCTGTCTACAGGAAACAAAGTTGCAAGAGCATCAGATTGAGCTTGAAATTCCTGCCTACCATACCTATTGGAGTTTTGCAGAGAAGAAGGGGTACTCAGGTACCGCTATCTTCTCAAAGGTGGAACCAATCTCGGTTGAACAAGGCATCGGCCATGAACTTGACAGTGAAGGACGGGTGGTGACCTCAGAGTTCGAAGAGTTCTTTGTGGTATGTTGCTATACACCCAACAGCCAGGACAAGCTTACCCGCCTTTCGGTTCGTATGGATTGGGATGATTCCTTCAGGGAGTATGTCACTTCCCTAAAGGATATCAAGGAAGTGATCATCTGTGGGGACCTCAATGTGGCGCATAACCCCATAGACCTGAAAAACCCCAAGGCAAACGAAAGGAATGCCGGCTACTCGATCGAGGAAAGGGAAAGATTCTCCCTCCTGTTGGAAGAGGGATTCATTGATTCGTTTCGCTACCTCCATCCAGATCTCGCTGATACCTACTCTTGGTGGTCCTACCGATTCAATGCAAGGGCAAACAATGCCGGGTGGCGTATTGACTACTGGCTTGTTAGTGAGGAAATGAAAGGCAGGGTCGAGGCGAGCAGCATCGATACAGATATCCTGGGAAGCGACCATGCGCCGGTAGTACTCACTTTGCTCGACTAATCCTATGCTTTGTCAGTAGGACTTGGGGAAAGAGAAAAAAGTCTGAAGGATGATCCCTTCAGACTTTTTTCTGTCCAATGACACGTGCTTTGGTACTCTTTCTTCGTCTAACACAAAAAATCGACCACTACAGCAAGTAGGCAGGTATCTCCCCTCTGCTCTCGAACACCTTCCTATTCTGTGTGGAGAGAATCTTCTTACACATTCTCACAGAAAGGGGAGTAACCTCCACCAGTTCATCATCCTTGATGAACTGGATGGCCTGCTCAAGGGAGAGCTTGGAAATGGGAGAGAGTGTCACCGCCTCGTCATGGCCTGATGCCCTCATGTTCGTAAGTTTCTTGGTCCTGGTAGGGTTGAGGGTGATGTCGAGGTCACGATTTCGCTCCCCTACTATCTCACCTTCATAAATCGGATCACCAGGGAGGATAAACCACCTTCCCCTATCTTCTAACTGCCACAACGCATACGGTACTGCAACACCAGAGCGGTCACTGACCATCGATCCGCTGAAGCGGTCTGGGAAGTCACCCTTGTACAGTTCGTAACCTTTCATAAAGCTGTTCATTATGCCCATGCCTCGGGTATCGGTCATGAACTCGTCATGGTAGCCGATAAGTCCCCTTGCAGGAATTTCGAACTTCATCTTGACCCTTCCACCTTCAGTATAGGTAATGTCACTCATCTTTGCCTTACGTCTAGCAAGCTTGTCCATCACCTGACCGCTGCTCTCTTCAGGACAATCTACGGCCAAATACTCAATAGGTTCGGTCTTTCTACCCTGCTCATCCTGCTTGAAGATTGTACGGGGTCTTCCAACACAGAGCTCAAAGCCTTCACGACGCATCTGTTCCACAATGATTGACATCTGGAACTCTCCTCTTCCCTTCACGGTAAAAGTGTCATCAGAATTTTTCTCAACCCTGATGGATACGTTTCGAAGGATTTCCTTCTGCAGTCTCTCCCAGATCTTCGCGGAGGCGATGATCTTTCCTTCCTTACCGGAAAGGGGACTGATGTTCTTTGAAAAGATCATGGATACAGTAGGTTCATCAATGCTGATCCTGGGCAAAGCCTTGGGAAATGCATTAGTGCAGATAGTGTCACCGATGGAAACATCCTCTACACCAGCTAGGACGATGATATCGCCACTTGCAACATTGGTTGCATCATGGAAGGTAGGACCATCATAAGCCTGAAGCTTGGTAATCCTCAGTGGGCGAAGCACACCTTTTTCCTTCACACAGACCAGCGAATCATACATATTGGCTTTCCCGTTGATGATCTTACCAATGGCAAGACGTCCAAGGAAGTCACTGTAGGAGAGGTCACTGACCAACATCTGAAAAGGCTCTTCATCATCATAGGTGGGGGCGGGAATGTAATCGATCAGACTGTCCATCAGCTGATGCATATTGTCATCAAGATCAGTAGGGTCCAAGCCACACTTCCCATCCTTTCCTATCGCATAGAAAACAGGGACTTCCAACATAGCCTCGTCATCACTGAGCTCAAGCAAGAGATCATACACTTCGTTGAGTACCTCAACACTACGCGCATCCTGGCGGTCAACCTTATTGATGACAATGATGGGTGTACGATTCAGTTTCAATGCTTTCTCAAGCACAAACCTTGTTTGAGGCAAAGGGCCTTCGGCAGCATCAACAAGCAGAACGACACCATCAACCATGGATAGTCCCCGTTCGACTTCGCCTCCGAAGTCTGCGTGCCCTGGAGTATCGATAATGTTTACCTTCACCCCTCTCCATCTGATAGCGCAGTTCTTTGCACTGATGGTAATTCCACGCTCCCGTTCAAGGGCACCGCTATCCATAATCCTATCCTGGTCGTCTCGAGAAACCAGCCCGCTCTGCTTGAACAAGGCATCTACCAAGGTAGTTTTGCCATGGTCGACGTGAGCGATGATGGCTATGTTCCTAATATGCTTATTTTGTTTAATCATCAATAATTCCTTCGGTAGCAGTGTATCACGAAAAGGTGATGCTACTTAATAGCCCTAGACATTCTTCAGAGGTTTTTTTCCATTAAAATATTGGCTCTGTTTGACAATTAATGTTTAAATACTACTATTCAGTTGTTAAGTGTTGTATAATTGAAGGATGAAGAAGCATAAATTCAGCAAAGAAGCCATTGAAGCCTACAATGCGTTGATGAA
>DMAO01000260.1 GCA_003446545.1 Sphaerochaeta sp. | reverse complement strand
TACAGCCTGTGCGCAAGGCCTATCAGGGTATGCCCATTGCCTTTGTCTCTGCTGGCCTGATGGCTTTGGCCTTCATGGCATTCGACAAGGCGCTCATTACGAACCTACATCTGGTATAAAAGGAGGAAGCCATGAATATTTTGCTTGCTGTTTTGGTAATAGCCGTCTTAGGCGGTTTGTTTGGGTTTGGCCTCTCCTTTGCAGAAAAGAAACTTGCTGTCAAGAAAGATCCCAGGGTCCTTGCACTCGAACCTATCATGCCCGGTGCCAACTGTGGTTCGTGCGGCTATGCAGGGTGTAATGCCTATGCTGCGGCTGTCGCTCTCGGTGAAGCTCCAATAGGCCTTTGTACTCCCGGAGGCTCCTCCTTGAGTGCCAAGATGGCTGAGATAATGGGACAGAAAATTGAGAACACAGGTGATACCCGTCGTAAGGTCGCACACGTCATGTGTAGGGGCAACACGGAGTTTACCAACAAGGACTATGCCTATGAGGGGTTGCTGGACTGTAACAGTGCAGCTCTTCTCTTAGGTGGGGATAACTCATGTAAGGATGGGTGCCTCCACCTTGGTAGCTGTATTGCGGTCTGTCCGGTAGGGGCCATCTCCAAGGATGAGCAAGGCTACATCATCGTCGATGAAAAGGCGTGCATCAGCTGCGAAAAATGTGTCCAGATATGCCCCAATAAGGTGATGCAGATGATGTACGAGGATAGTGAATATGTCATTGAGTGCAATAATCACGAACCAGGGGGAAAGATTCGCAAGGTGTGTACAGTAGCATGCATAGGCTGTTTGATCTGTGAAAAGAAATTTCCAGAGTCAGGTTGTAAGGTTGACAGGTACCTCTCGTCATTTGACCAGTCTGTGCCACACTCACAGATAGCAGAAGCCGCACAGGCATGCCCCACCAAGTGTATCATTAAGCGGTAGCAATGAAAAAAGTACTGATAGGTGCGTATAGTCAGATTCCAGCAGGCACTCCTCCCGCCGTTTTAGAACGGGTGCTGACCTCTGTCTTCAAACCTATGCTGACCTATCTGCATACCAACAACAGTGCTGTGTTACAGCTGTATCTGAGCAGTTTTCTGATGGAGTGGTTGGAGAATAATCACCCTGAGGTGAATATGCTCATTTGTGACCTTGCCCGGATGGGTAGGGTGGAGCTGCTTACAGGATCGTATAACCAGAGTGTGCTTTCCCTGCTCTCCCCTAAAGACAGGGCCAACCAGATTGAGCTCAATACTACCTGGATCAGGAAGAGGTATGCACAGAGGAGTAAGACCCTCTGGTGTTATGCACAGTACTTTAACCCCATCTATATCAATACGCTTGCGCTGTGTTGTATCGATAGGGTCCTGATTTCCAGTCATGACGCAATACGCAACGAGGAGTATCTTGAGGAACCTTTTCAGATGCATGAGTTAGGAAAGAGTGTACAGATTGTACCTACCAATAGTACTGTTGGTTCTCTTGTCAGGCAATTTTCCCTTTCAGAGATCAGTTTTTCCCAGCTTGTGACCAAGCTCAAAAATCTTCTGCGTGGGTATTCCTCCTCTTTCTGCGCCGCGATGGTCAACGTTGACCAGCTCTGTCAGGGAGGCATAACAGAGGAGCAAACCGAAGAGCTGTTCAAAATGCTCTGTAGTTTTGAACCCTTGGCCATTGAGGAGATCTACAACCCAAACGAACCGATGAAGAAAGGATATCTTGAGGCCGGGTGGTACGGGCATGACTGCCAGATGGGTGACCTTTCCTGTTTCAACGACCTGTTTGTCAAGGATGAGTCACTTACGTATCTGTACGGAAGGTTCACCTCACTTTTGGATTCTGCGCGCAACTACAAGAAAGACAAGGATGTTCGCAAGCGTCTTGAACTTCTGTTGCAGAAGATGTCACAGGGAGGCCCGTATGTCTGTGATGCAAATGCATCGATGTTGCGCTCATCAGTGCGCAAACTGGTCTGGCGGTACATCAATGAGGCCGACTCAGTCCTTTTCGCTATTCCAGACTATACCTATCCGGTAAGTACGGACTATGATCTGGATGACTTGGATGAGCATCTCACCATTGGCAAGAATATAAGCAGCGTAGTCGATACAAAGGGAGGCTCGCTCAGTGAGCTTACCTATCTGCCTTCGTTGTACAACTATGGGGACACCTTCGCCCCACTTGCAGGATTCGGCACAAGCCAGTGCCTGCATCCCCCTGTTGCAGGAACTAAGCAGCGACTCTTCACCGATGTTTTTTTCCCTTCTTGTGTACCAGTGTCTGAGTATGACAAGCGTGATGGAACAAGCTGTCTGGATATGGGAAGGTCTCCTTATGACCTTTCTGTCCTCGACAGGAGAAACACTGAATATTTGGTTCAGGCTGTATGTGAGGAGAATTCCATACTGAGCAGTTCCCTCATCATTGAAAAACGCTTTAAGTTTCGTCAGAATACTGTCCTTTTGGAGGTGTCGCTGACCAATAGGGGCGATGACCAACTCGATTGCATGTATGGGTGCGAAATGCCCCTGTCCATTGGTTCCAAGAACCAGACAACCTCCTTCTCGGTCATGGAAGACCACAAGCTAATTACCTATGAGGAGGCAGAGGTGGTTGTCGGGAATGTAAAATCCTTCAAGATATTTGACGAGCCCAACAACACGATGATAACCCTTGTTGCTGATACACACTTTACCTTGCTCAAGGAAGACTATATCATTGATTACAAGACAACATTGGCGGAGGAACAACTCTACCAACACACCCTATACCTGCTTGTCTGGCCGCTGTCTCTTGCCCCTGGAGAGGAACAGAAACATACGCTTGGCCTCAGGCTTGAACGTAAATGAGATTGAGGAGACCCTATGCATTTTCAGAATAAATCACAGTTTGAAGATATGAAAGAAGAAGCCTACACTGTATGGAGGCGGCTTTGACTCCTTCAATCCACAACAAAAAATAGATGCTCTCGAAAAGAAGACGCTTGAACCAGGATTCTGGGAAGATAAAAAAGGCGCTGAAACACTGTTCAGTGAGCTCAACAGCCTCAAAGATTCCTATTTCCCATGGAAAGAGCTGATCCAGAAGATGGATGACATGGAAGAGCTCATCACCATCTACTCTGATGAGCCTGACAACCCTGAGGAGCAGGATGAGATTGACTCCCAGATCAAGGAATTGACCGTTGAGTATGGCAAGCTCAAGCTCAAGACTCTCCTTGATGGTAAATTCGACAAAAATGACTGTTTTTTAACCATTCATGCTGGAACCGGTGGTACTGAGGCAAGTGACTGGGCCAACATGCTCATGCGCATGTATCTGCGCTACTGCGAACGAAACGGCTTCACTAGCCAGATTCTCGATTTGCAGGAGGATGAGGGTGGTATAAAGAGTGTTACCATCAAGGTCGGTGGCCCCTATAGCTTCGGATACCTGAAGGGGGAGGCAGGGGTGCATCGTCTGGTACGCATCAGTCCTTTTGACTCCCAAAAAAGAAGGCATACTTCCTTCAGCAGTGTCTATGCATCCCCTGTCATCGACGACACCATTGAGATTGACCTCAAGCCTGATGACTACCGCCTGGATACCTACCGTGCCGGAGGGGCAGGGGGACAGCACGTCAATAAGACTGACAGTGCTGTGAGGATAACCCACTATGCGTCAGGTATTGTCGTCCAGTGCCAGAACGAGCGTAGCCAAGGAATGAACAAGGAACTTGCATTCAAGGTGCTCAAGAGCCGTCTCTACGAGTATTATGTGCAAGAGAAGGCAAAAGAACAGCAAAAGACTGCGATAGCGAAGAAAGATATCACCTGGGGAAGTCAGATCCGCTCCTATGTATTCCAGCCTTACACTATGGTCAAGGACCATAGGACAAGTGAGACCATAGGCAATATCCAGGCAGTCATGGATGGTGCTA
>DMAO01000211.1 GCA_003446545.1 Sphaerochaeta sp. | reverse complement strand
CGCTCGGTAATGGAACCATGATAATACTTCCGCTACTCTCGCTTCGTTGGGCAATAACGGTCAGACAATCAGGGATGAAACACCTTCACCTTCTGCTCACCCTTGATCATATCCCTTCCCTCCTGCAGGGAGGCTATCTCACCTGTGGCATACATCTGCAACAGTGTATTTCCCAAGGCTGTAGCCTCTACAGGACCTGCATAGACAGTAAGGCCCGTCTCGGTTGCTGTCCACTGGTCAAGAATCTCGTTCTTGCATCCACCCCCGATAATATAGAGGGAAGTGAAATGTTCACCTGTGATCGACTCCAACTGTCTTATCGAGAGAGCATACGCCTTGGCCAACCCACGATAGATGGCAACCATGTACTCTCCTTTGGAGGAAGGTCTAACTTGAAGATGTTCATCACACCAGGCATTGATACGATCGACCATAAGGTTGTCAAAGCAATTTGGCTTGAGGAAGCGTTGGTCTACAGGGTCGATATACCCTTCATAGGAAGAGCAAGTCAGAGTCTCCTTGTCCAACTCCTTCCAAGATATCTCTTCGCCCAGGCTCTCCCAATGACGTACGCACTCCTGCTGGATCCACATGCCCATGATGTTCTTCAAGAAGCGGACATTCCCACTGGCAGCGGTCTCGTTGGTGAAGCCACTCTCCAAGGCAAGGGCAGTGATGATAGGCTCTGCGATCTCCACACCCAACAAGGACCACGTTCCACTTGAAATGTAGAGTGGTACCTCACCCTTGGCCACAGGAACAGCAGCAACTGCACTTGCCGTATCATGGGCAGCAGAAGCGATGACCACAACAGAAGAAGAGGCTTTGACCTCATGGCTGACTGAACTGGTCAGAGGGCCGAGGACTGTCCCACTATCGACAATCTCCCCAAACAGGCGCTTGTCGAAACCCATCTCATCTATGAGGCCCCAAGCCCAGTCTTTTGTTTTGGGATCATAGAGCTGGGTCGTAGAGCCATGGGTCCTCTCATTCTTCATGACACCGGTAAGCCAATATGCAAGGAGATCGGGAACAGATAGGTAGTGACGCGCGGCAGAAAGGGCATCCGGGCGTGTCTTCTGCATTGCTGCAAGCTGGTAGAGGGTATTGAAGGGCTGGAAGGCGATGCCTGTCTTCTCAAAGACCCGCATCTTGCCACCCAGCTTCTTGGTCACCTCTTCGATCATGCCATCGGTTCGGCTATCACGATAGTGGTAGCACAAGGACACAGGAGCGCCTGTCTCATCAAGGAGAACATAGTCGACACCCCAGGTATCAATGCCGATCGAACCAATCTGATCCCCATACTGGGCGAAGGCTTTCCTCAACCCAGTCTTGATCTCAGAAAACAGTCCGAGAAGATTCCAGTAGAACTCTCCCAGGATCTGGTCGTTATGGGTTACGAATCGGTGTACCACCTCAAAATTCGCAAGGTCTCCCACAATTACCCGACCATTGGAAGCGCCCAAGTCCACTGCGATATGCTTTTTCATCCCTACTCCTTGCAGTTGGCCATGAGGTATGCCTCAGCTTCAGCTGACCATAGTCCGTTATGTTTCTTCACCAACCTGTCAAGTTCGGCAAACAGAGGCTTGGTCTTACCCACCTCTGCAAAATCCTCAATCGCAGTCAGGGGGAAATCAAAATGTGTGAAGATCATTTTCTTCCCACCAGGGATGGAAGGAAGATTGATGACCGTCTCAGGCAGTGCATCAAGCCCTCCAATGTGGGTTATCAGTACGGATGGGCTGATACTGCCTTTACCCATCATATCCAAGCCCTCTCGCATATCTTCAGTATTGCCACCACTGGTCCCCACAATGTGTGTTGAAGCATAGTGGACATTATAGAAGTTCAGCGAGGCTGAGAAATCAACGCGGTCGGGACCAGCGAAGAAGTTGAGACACCCATCGCGTGCAAGGATACTGTCTGCCTGTTCGACCAAGGGTCTGACAGGAGCCATGACTAGTACATCATCATAGCCCTCTCCCCCACTGATCTCCTTAAGCTTGGCCACAGGGTCAGCAACAGATTTGGTATTCAAGTATATTAGTTCGACACCCTGCTTCTTTGCTTCCTCAACGGTTAAAAGACTGGCAGCACGTTTGAGACGGGCATCATCAATGTCTGTCACTACGAGTCTGCCAGGCTTACGATTACAGTGCAGTGCATAGTCAATGGCACAAAGGCCCATGGGACCTACACCTGCAAGGATAGCAAGGTTCCCACCCTCTACAATACCCATATGGTGCTCGTAGGATCCACTTTTTGTATGGTACATCGCATGGAAGGTACCTACTACACAGGAAACAGGCTCAGCAAGCCCCCCTAGGAAATAGGCGTCTCCCTCATAGGTGAGTAGACAGTCCATATCCATCACCTGGTGAGGGATGACGACGTAGGTGGCGTTGCCACCGATATAGGGGAAGGAATACCCAGGAGCATCGAGGGTACCTTTATAGTTCAAAGCTGGCTGGATTGAGAATTTTGAACCGACCTTGAATGCATTCTGCCACTTCTTCCCAACCTCGATTATCTCACCACAGAACTCATGGCCCAAGATGATGGGATTGGTCGCCACATCATCGGGAACCCTCTTGTGGCTGGCTCCCTGTTCAGCAGCCTTAAAATCACTCATACAGATACTGTTGGTGATTACCTTGGCAAGGATCTCATCATCCTTGATTGGAGGAAGTTCAAACTCTTCGACTCGAATATCATTGACTCCATAGAGTCTAGCTGCACGTGTTTTCATAGCACTCTCCTAGTTGAGCATGACCTGCCCACCGGTAACCGGCACGGCCTGACCTGTCTCGTATTTCTGTTCGACAATGTAACAGATCGCCCGCATGACATCCTCGGTCTTGCAACCGCGACCCATGGGAACTTTCGATTCATAGAACCTTCTGACATCCTCTACCGTCTTTGCCCCCGGTACTTTTCCAGCCTTGAGATACTGTACAAACAGACCCTTCTCTGGGTCTGACCAGAGCGGGCCATCGAGGAAGTTCCCCGGACAGACCGCATTGACCTTTATATTGTCCTCTATGAGTTCGAGGGCAAAGCTCTGGGTAAGCCCGATGGTGCCAAACTTGGCTCCAGCATAGGCCCCATTCTTATTGGACCCTTCCAAGCCTGACTTGCTGCTGATGGAGACCAAGTCAGTATAATAGGCTTGTGAAGCAACATTCTGCAGCGCCATCATAAGCGAGGCATGCTTGCTGCAGAGGAAGAACCCGGTATAGTCAACACTGGTGACAAACTGGAAGTCCTTCAGGGACATCTCCTTTACCGAACCTGCACGAAGGACGCCGGCATTACTGACAAACAGGTCGAGTCCTCCGGTCTCCCGAGCAACTTCACGCATCATGGCCTCAACCGATGCCTCGTCTGTAACGTTTACATGCAGGGCCTTGGCAACGGTGATGCAGGCTTCATAGTTCAGACTCGCGGCCAAGTCCTCCGCCCCCTGGCTGTTCATGTCGGCGATATAGACAAAGGCACCCATCTCACTGAGGGCGCGCACCATCCCTTCACCAAAACCTTGGGCTCCACCGGTGACCAGGGCTATCTTATCCCTGACCACATCAGAGCGACTTGTCGAGGGAGGCAGGCCAACTACTGATGAGACACCTTCGCCTCTGGTGGCCTCATCATAGTTAGTACCCAGACCGAACTGAATAGACCTTCCCTCAATGCCGATTATTGCAGGATAGAGATTTCTCTTTCCACAATAGGTGCTTAGCTCTGACTTCCAGCGGGCGGTGACATCTAGGACCTCATCTCCTTCCTCAACAGGAGAAAGCGTGAGATCTGCTTTCTTGCCTTCAGTTGCGTGAATGAACAATCCCTTCACCCCATCAAAGGTAAGGCCTCTGACCACTGGCGGCAACTCTTGTAGTATCTTCTCTGAAAAACGGACCATACCTTACTCCTATTCAACTAGCCTGATGAGATCCAAAGGGTGATGGCTGTCCATCTTCCTCCCTAGGGTGGCATATATGCCAAGCCGCTCATCAAGGCTTTTCTGTGCATATGGATTTGCCGGATGAAACAGACCAAATTTTGTATCCATGGTCGAAAGCTTCTCATGGGCAACCAATGCCCATGCAGAATCGACAAGGTGGCGGCAGGAAGGTTGCAATAGCTCAGGGCAGTTCAAGCTCTGGCGCGAACTATTGATATCGACGCCGCTGATCTCCATGAAGTTGCGCTCCTTAGCGAGGCCCTGAAGCCTCTTCATCTGATCAAGGGTGTTTCTTGGGGGCATGTAGGTTATAGCCGGATAGCCGATATCGGAGAGCAGGTCCATCAGCTCCACCAGAAAATCATCCTCAAACTTCTCGGCTTTCTTATCGCCGGTAACACTCTGTGCGACATCCCCTAGGTAAGCATAGGCTGGAATTGCACCGATGCTGTTGCCAAAGGCAACCACAGAGCGCACATCAGGACACTCAGATCTTGCAGGCTGGATGAAGAAACGGGGAAGAAAGTTGCTCTTGAACACCCCCAACAGGTCGTAGGCGTAGTGGGGATTAT
Organism: Sphaerochaeta sp.; assembly: GCA_003446545.1. Lineage (GTDB taxonomy): Bacteria > Spirochaetota > Spirochaetia > Sphaerochaetales > Sphaerochaetaceae > Sphaerochaeta. Next base: position 2,400 of record DMAO01000211.1, on the reverse strand, counting down.
CGGAGTCAAGCATCAGTGATTGCATGTTCTCCGAAAGGGCAATCTTCAAGTCCTTCTCCAAGAACCTCAGCAACTTCTCTCCCTTTCCAAACATGACGATGCACTGCTTCGCCATGGCATAGAGGATATGGCGTTCGGTGATGGAGCCACCCTCAGAAGCATGGGAAAGGGGAACCACATCACGCTCAAAATCAAGGTCGAAACCATACCTGCCCACCAAGGATTGCAACGCTTCCACTTGAGCTTTGTTACGCAGGTTACGCACTTTGTTCACAGGCTTCAGAAACTGGGATACCTCATCAATCTTCTGATGAGGCACTCCATGGACGCACATGTAGACGATGCCAGGGGAATCGGGATTGTTTATCTTCCGCTCAGACAAGGGTGTGTCCAGAAAACTCACCCTCAGCTCAAAGCCGACAGTACTTGCAATTCCCAAGTCCTTAGCAACCTCAAGCATCTCAGGGGCCGCTCCGATGCTGTCATGATCGATGCTTCCGACAATACCCAACCCTGCCTTCCAGGCAGCGTAGGCAGCAGAAGCAGGCTCATAGGGGCTGAACGACCAGGTGGTATGCACATGGTTGTTCACCTCCTCAAGCGTCTTGCGGCTCAAAGAGCCCGACCGGATCAGAGTACCCAAATCCCTACTCGCCTGAAGGCGAGCAGGTTTCTCTGCACTGTTGATGGCCTGTTCTAGTCGTTGCAAATCCATGGGCACCTCTTGTGATGTGTTTATACGCCTTCGCGGCTTGTGCGATAGAACTCCCCATCGGTGTAGTTATGGACAGGGACATAGGAAGGAAGGGGCAGTACCTGCTCATGGATGGCATCCAAAACTGTGGAAGCCTGGGCAAAGTAATACTCTTCCATCTCAGCAGGAGGAGTGATCCAGTTTCTGGATCCCACCACCACTACAGGTGCATCGAGATACTCAAAGGCCAGGCGGCTGAGGTTCGAAGCGACTGTATGCAGATAGCTTCCTCTCTCGGCGCTGTCAGTGACCATGACACACCGCCCTGTCTTCTTCACAGAAGCAATGAGCGAGTCATACTTGAGGGGGTTAATCCATCTCAGGTCGATGACCTCTGCCTGCAAGCCAAACTCGGCTTCAAGTCTCTTCGCTGCTTCCAAGGCTGTATAGAGTGAGGGCCCCAACGCCACCAGGGTAAGGGCGTCGCCCTCTCTCTTGATAGCGGGCTCCCCTTCGGGAATCTCGTAATAGCCTTCTGGAACTCCTTCCTTGACAAATTGTTCACCGATGCCATAGAGCTTCTGGCTCTCAAAGAATACCACAGGGTCAGTGCCCCGCAAAGCATAGTTGAGCATGCCCTTCACATCATAGGGGGTGGAAGGGTACATCGCCTTCAAGCCGGGAACCGAAGCAACCATGCTTGTCCACTCCTGTGAGTGTTGGGCCCCATACTTGTTTCCGACAGAGACACGCAGGACAAGGGGCATCTTCAGGACACCGGCGCTCATCGCCTGCCACTTAGGCATCTGGTTGAAGACTTCGTCCCCTGCACAACCAAGGAAGTCACAGTACATAAGCTCTACCACAGCTCTTCCTCCGGCCATGGCATAGCCTACCCCACTTCCGACGATGGCAGACTCTGCGATAGGGGAGTTGAAGAACCTTGAGGGGGGAAGCAACTCGGTAAGGCCACGATAACAGGCAAAGGCCCCACCCCAGTCACGATGATCCTCACCGTAGGCAATCATGGTAGGGTCAATCGCAAAGCGATGGACCATCGCCTCAAAGACCGCATCACGGTACTGATACTGCCTTGCTGCAGGAAGTTCCTTTCCATTCTCGTCGTAGGCATAGCGACTGCGCCTGGCAATCTGCTGGACGCGGGCATTATCCTCAAGCTTCCCAAGCATAACGGGCTTGGCGTCATCCATCTTCTCCACGTTTCCGTTGGAGAACATGACAGATTCGATAAAGGCGGCATCAACCATTGGGCTGAGTACAGGGTCAACCGTAATCTCCAAGGTTTTCTTCATTTTCTCTTCGAGGATGAGATCAAAACCATCTAGGTCTTTCTGGGTCACCAGCTTGTTCTCAATAAGGTAGGCACCATACGCCTCGATTGGATCCTGGGCACGGAAGGCATCAAGCTCTTCCTTGCTGCGGTAGGTCATCGCATCTGAGGGGCTGTGTCCGCTATAGCGGTAGGTAAGGGTATCCATGAAAGCAGGACCCTCTCCCTTGAGCAACAATTCTTTTTTTCGGGAAGTCGCATCAGCGACGGCTAGAGGATTAAAGCCATCGACGCGTTCGGTATGCATGGAGTGTCCGTTGATGCCGGCTCCCATACGTGCAGCTATGCCATAGCCCATGGTCTCTCCAATAGGCTGGCCACCCATGGCATAGAGATTGTCAAAACAGTTGAGCAG
>DMAO01000278.1 GCA_003446545.1 Sphaerochaeta sp. | reverse complement strand
CGCTACTCTTGCTTCGTTGGGGAATAAAGTAACAATAGTGTTATAATAAAAACATTCTGTTATGCTATAGACAACATTGTGCCATTTCTGGTAGTCTACTTTCATGTTGGAGGCATCATGAAAGTAGCAATAGTCGGATACGGAAAGATGGGAAAGCTCATACGCAAGCAAGCTCTTGGCCAAGGCTATGAAGTGGTTGCTGTGATCGACCCTGTGGCACAAGATCCTGAAGTCAGCGATACTCACCTTGATGCTTCTACGCTCAATGGATGTACCGTGGCCATTGATTTTACCCACCCTTCTGTGGTAGTGGACGATATAGTCCTCTATGCCCGTCTGGGCATCCCTGCAGTGATTGGGACCACCGGTTGGTATGATCAGATTCCTCAGGTCAGGGATGCCATTGATGAGAAGCAGTGCTCCATCATCTACAGTGGCAACTTTTCCTTAGGAGTCGCCCTTTTCTTCCAGGTGGTCAAATATGCATCCCTTCTCTTTGGAAAAAGTGGTCTATACGACCCCTTTATCCAAGAGACACATCATGCCCAGAAGGCAGACAGCCCCTCAGGAACGGCAGGGATGCTCGCCCAGATGGTGTTGGACAATACCCCAGACAAGAGCTCCATTTACTCGGATACCTTGCACCGAAGGCGCGAGGATAATGAAATCCATGTCGCTTCAGTGAGGGGGGGATCAGTTCCTGGAACCCATACAGTAAGTTTTGACAGTCAGGATGACACCATAGAGCTGACCCATCGGGCACGGTCCCGAGAGGGTTTTGCGACCGGTGCCCTCAAGGCTGCCTCGTGGATAGCCGATGGCAGGAAAGGGTTTTTTACCCTGGATGCCATGCTCGAAGACGTATTTTTACAACAGGAGAGAGTACAGTGAGAAAAGATATCAGTTTCAAGGGAGTATTTACCGCGTTGGTTACCCCTTTCACCAAGAGGGACTTGTTGGATGAGGATATGCTTCAGCAGATTATCGAGACGCAGATTGAATCTGGAGTTTCTGGCCTGGTTCCCTGTGGAACTACCGGAGAAAGCCCAACCCTCAGCCATGACGAGCATGACAGGGTCATCGCCCTCACCGTGAAGTATGCCGCCGGCAGGGTCCCTGTCATTGCCGGAACAGGATCGAACGCCACCAGCGAGGCGGTGAGGCTCTCCCGCCATGCCCAAGAAGCAGGAGCCGATGCGGTCCTCTTGGTCAACCCCTACTACAACAAACCTACCCAGAAGGGACTGTTCCTGCATTTCCAGGAAATAGCTGACAATGTGGATATTCCTTGCATCCTCTACAATATCCAGGGGCGTACAGGGGTGAATGTCGAGACCTCCACGATGCAGGCTCTCAGCAAGGCCTGTCCCAATATTGTCGGGGTGAAGGAAGCAAGTGGAAACCTCTCTCAGATGAAGGCCGTCATAGAAGCCACCCATGGTGCCTTCCATGTCCTCAGTGGTGATGACAACCTCTGTCTTGACCTGATCGAAATGGGTGGTGATGGCGTCATCAGTGTAGGATCGAACATGTGTCCTGCATACATCTCAAAGATGGTGGCTCTTGCCCTTTCTGGAGATATGCCTGGGGCAAGGGCAATGGAGGCAAACATGTCTGGCTTCTTCAAGGCCTGCTTCCTTGAGACCAACCCCATTCCCATCAAGACTGCCATGGCACGCTATGGTTGGTGCCAGGAATCCTTCCGACTTCCGATGTGTACCTTTGAGAATGAAAAGAACCGCGCAATGCTCTATGCTGAGTTGGATAAATTGGACACACTTGGTGCCTTGACGAGGAGAATCTAGAGATGGCTACGATAAACAATAACTTTGAGAAACTGGCAAGTGGATATCTGTTCCCTGAGATTGCCAGAAGGACTGCCGTTTGGCAGAAGGGCAATCCAGGTATAGAGATTATGCGCCTCGGTATTGGCAATACTACCGAAGCGCTTCCCCGGGCTGTATGCACTGCCATGCACGAAAAGATTGAAGCTCTGTCAGACCGCGCCACTTACAGTGGCTATGGCGATGAGCAAGGCGATACCTACCTCAGAGAAGCTCTGGTAGCGTACTACGGGCGTTATGGAGTCGAACTTGACCCGACGGAGTTCTTTGTCAGTGACGGAGCAAAAAGTGATGCCGCAAACCTGCAGGATATCTTTGGTAGGGACAATGTCGTAGCGATACAGGACCCTGCATACCCGGTCTATGTCGACAGCAACGTCGTCGGTGGAAGGACCGGTCTCTTTGACAAAGAGAAGGGAAGGTACAACGGGTTTGTCTATCTGGAGAGCAATGAGGAAAATGGTTTCATCCCCTCCCCCCCAGAAGGGAAGGTCGACCTCATATACCTGTGCAGTCCCAACAACCCTACAGGCTCAGTTGCAACAAAAGAGCAGCTCAAGGCCTTCGTCGACTATGCGATCAGGAACAAGAGTGTCATCATCTTTGATAGCGCCTATAGCGAATACATCACTGAGGAGGGATACCCTCGCTCAATTTATGAAGTGGAGGGGGCAAAGCAGTGTGCCATCGAGATAAACAGCTTCTCCAAGTTCTCCGGCTTCACCGGGGTAAGACTGGGATGGACCATCGTTCCCAAGGCACTGGTGTGTGAGGATGCCAAAGCCGGCTTGCTCAATGCTCTTTGGAACAGGCGCCAGTGCACCTTCTTCAACGGGGCAAGCAACATAGCCCAGGCAGGGGGCTTTGCAGCCCTCAGTGGCGATGGATATGCACAGAGTAGGGCCTTGGTCGACTACTATATGGAGAATGCCCGTATCATAGGAGAAGGTTTGAAAAAGGTGGGCCTTACGGTCTACGGAGGAGTCAACAGTCCCTACATCTGGGCGAAGACCCCCAACAATATGCCTAGCTGGGCCTTCTTTGACCTGTTGCTGGACACATGCCATGTGGTGGTTACCCCAGGCTCTGGCTTCGGTCCTGCAGGGGAGGGCTTTGTGCGGGTCTCATCCTACGTACATCGTGAGAATGTGATAAAGGCAATGGCTTCAATTGAGGAGAACCTGGCAATATGAATGAGAAAAACCTTCCTTTGACCTCTGAACAGCTACAGGTCCTATCTGAGAAAATTCCAACACCCTTTTATCTGTATGATGAGAAGGCGATAGTGGAGAATGCACGTAAATTTATCAGCCTATTCTCATGGGCCCCTGGCTTTCGTAACTACTATGCGGTCAAGGCATGTCCCAACCCGAGTATTCTCTCCATCCTGAAGAAGGAAGGCTTTGGCAGTGACTGCTCTTCCTTGCCTGAGATACTGCTCAGTGAAGCGAGCGGCATCACAGGTGAGAACATCATGTTCACCAGCAACAATACCCCTCCTGAAGAGTTCGTGGCCGCCTACAAGGCAGGGGCCATCATCAACCT
>DMAO01000296.1 GCA_003446545.1 Sphaerochaeta sp. | reverse complement strand
GTAGACTACCCTATTGTGTGCGATACCTAGGCAAAAGGCAAGGGGAGATAAATCTAACGCACATTCAGGCTACGTCAACTTTTTCTTATGCAAAGTTGACGTAACTCTTTGGTACGTCAAGTATATCTTTACTTAATCAGAATTTAGACATTTTCTTCCTTGCCTTTTCTCCAAAAAAAGAAGTAATATCTCAAGCGAAATGAACAAGTACAACCTTTCCAAGGGGCGACCCTACATTCTGTTAGCACCCGCTATAGCCCTGGCATTTTTGTTTGCTTACAGGCCTTTCTTCCGTACCGTCGTAAACTCCCTATTCAACCTCTCCATCATAGGCAAACGCCTCGGCTTTGTAGGGTTGGATACGTATGGCAGACTCTTTTTTAGCGCCTCCTTCCAGGACAGCCTCTCCAATACCCTGCGCTTCACCCTCTACTTTGTGCCCACCAACCTCTTCATCTGCCTAGGTGCGGCTATGCTTGCCAACCGAAAGGGAAGACTTGCTTCCTTGAACCAGATATTCATGTTCCTGCCCATGGCTGTTGCCATGAGCAGTTCCATGATGCTGTTCAAGATGATGTTCAACCCTTCCATTGGAATTATGAACACCCTACTAGGATCTGATATCCAGTGGTTCAACAACCCTACATCTGCAATGGTTCTCCTGGTCATTGCAGGAGTCTGGCTTGATATCGGCTTTGATTTTCTTCTGCTTTTATCTTCCCTCCGCAATGTCCCGACCCCCCTGATTGAAGTCGCACGCATAGAAGGGGCAAATCCATGGCANNTTCCCTACAACTGCCCCTAATAGCTCCCACCCTTCTCTTTGTCGTGGTCACCAGCATCAAGGATGCAATGCTCATCAGCGCCCCTGTACTCCTGCTCACTGAAGGGGGGCCTTTCCGTTCGACACAGACCTTGGTTTACCAGATGTATCTGGAGGGGTTTAAGAGCGGCAACTATGCGCTTGGATCGGCAATTGCGACGGTGGTGTTCCTCCTTACCTTTGTAGTCATGCTTCTTCTGTTGCGCTTCGAACAAAAAAGGGTGTACTACCAATGAAAAAGCTCGTGCCCATTGTAGCAACACTTCTCTCTGTGGTAGTGGTCTTTCCTATCCTCTACTCGGTCAGTGCATCCTTCTTCTCCTTTTCTGACTTCACCACCTTTCCGGCGAGGTTATTTCCTGCCCATCCTACCTTCACCAACTACACCAGGGCCTTTGCCGAATCGAATCTGGGTCGCTTCCTTGTCAACTCGATGATAACGGCAACCTTGGGAACAGTGATCCGGATGACCATCAGCATTGTCTCTGCCTATGTGTTTGCCTTCTACACCTTCAGGGGGAAGAATCTCCTGTTCGTCATCCTTATAGCGACCATGCTGCTCCCCGGTGATGCGCTTCTGATAGAGAACTACATTACCATACGAGCTCTCGCGCTCACCGATACCTACCTGGGTATCATCAGTACATCCTTGCTCGCTCCAGTGCATCTGCTGCTCCTACGCCAATACTTCATGATGGTCAGTAAGGAGTATCGTGAGGCGGCCATCGTCGAAGGTTGCTCCGATGCCCGGTTCCTAGCCACCTTGCTGATCCCCATCAGCAAGAGTGTGATCATCACCCTGAGCCTGCAATCATTCACCAGTATATTCAACGACTACCTCTGGCCCCTGTTGGTAACCAACGATGTTTCCATGAGGACAGTGCAGGTAGGCATAACCATGCTCGGTTTCTCGGAAAATTTGGACTATGGACCGCAGTTTGCAGCAATTACCTTGCTGATGACTCCGATTCTTATCGCATTCATACTCTTGAACAAGAACATCAAAGAGAGCGTAAGTACACGCTTCACAGGACGGTAACCATGAAAAAAACGGCTATGACAATCTTGCTTTTGGCAAGTCTTTTCTCCTTCTCACTTTTTGCCCAGGCAAAAACAGAGGTGCCCTCACCTGAAAAACCAAAGACCATTACCTGGTGGCACTATAGCAGCGGCCTTGCAGGCAAAGCCGCCGAATCATTGGTCGAGGAGTTCAACTCCACAGTAGGAAAGGAAAAGAACATCCGTGTCGAGGCTGTCTTCCAGGGAAAAGCCAGTGATGTCCTGACCAAAGTCAAGGCCATCTTCCAAAGCGACAGCAACAACGGTCTTCCTGATCTTGTCCAGCTCGATGCCTCGGGTGTGTTGGACATCAGGGACAACGAATTCCTGATCAGCATGGAAAAGCTGGCAAAAGAAGACACGTTCGACCTCTCTGCCATCCTCGACAGCGCGAGGCTGTCTGTCACCTACAACGATGAGATGATCGCCATGCCTTTCAACAGCTCGACGATCCTGCTGTACTACAACAAGAGCGCCTTCGATGAGGTGGGAATCACTGAGGTACCTAGGACCCTGGACGAGCTTGCCCAAGCGGCAACAAAACTAAAAGTGACAGATACCAAAGGAAAGGTCGTACGCTACGGCTTTGCCAACGTACCTACCACCTATGAACTTATTGTATGGCTTGGTCACCAAAACGGGGTAAGCTACCTCACCGACAAGGAAAATGGCCACACGGGCATACCGACAAAGGTCCTATTCCATGAGAATGGGACGATGCCTAATTTCCTTACCAAATGGAAACATCTCCATGAAACAGGTTCGCTGGAAAACCTGACCAGTGATGTCAGAGGGGCCTTTGCCAGTGGAAGGGTTGCCATGATGGTAGGATCGACAAGCAATCTCAGCACCGTCATCCAGATGATCGGCGAAAACTTTGAGCTTGGTGTTGCCAACTTCCCAATGGTTGACGAGAAGGCCACAGGAGGGGTGAATGTCGGAGGAGGAGCTCTGTATGCCCTGGACAACGGCAGTGGCAATGCAGGACAAGCCTGGGAATTCGTAAAGTTTGCAACCTCAAAGGAACAGCAGCTAGCCTGGCATATCGCAACAGGATACTTCCCGGTAAACACAGGGACTTACACTATGGAGGCTTTCCAGACTCACCTCGAGGCGAATCCTCTCTATGGGGTAGCCATCAGGCAGCTGAAAGAGAGTGACCCTAGACTGCAGGGGGTATGGATACCCAGCGCCTACCAGGTCTACTACGCATTCCAGACAGGGATCCTCAAGATGCTGGTGGAGGACAAGAGTCCTATAGAGACCAGCAAGAGCCTGGAGGAGGAAATCAACACCTACCTTGAGGACTATGTGAGGATGACCCAGTAGTGAGAATAGCAACCAGCACCAACCTCATCAGCTTCAACAGGGACAATACCAAGACAGAGATGATTCACCTGCTCCCCCTCTATGCAAAAGAGGGGATGCAGGTACTCGACCTGAACTTCTGTGAAATGCTTAACCCCGGGAGCATCCTGCGCAGTGATGACTTTGGGCCCTATATACAACGTCTCTCAGAGTTGAAGAAAAAGCATGGCCTGACCTTTAACCAGGGCCATGCTCCATATGTGCAAGACCGCTTGAGCTTACCAAAGGATGAAGGAGAAGAATTCGACCACCTCCTGTCCCGCTCACTATCTTTCTGCCACGATCTTGCCATCCCCATACTGGTGGTCCATCCCATCAAGGGAAGCCTAGGGGATAACCTCACCTATTACTCCCCGTTTGTAGAACAGGCTTCAAAGATAGGACTTACCCTTGCCTTTGAGAACCTCAATGAAGAAGATGAGATGCATACAATCGAAGACCTATGTGAATTGGTAGACTCCTTTGACAGCAAACATGTGGGGATCTGCTATGACTTTGGTCATGCCCATATGCGAGCACATGATATAAGGAAGGACATCCTGAGCATGAAGGACCGATTGGTCGCCACCCATGTGGCGGACAACCATGGGGATAGGGATGAGCACCTTCTCCCCTTTTTCGGAACCATCGACTGGAAGAAGGCGGTACAAGCTTTGAGGAAGATCAGGTACGAAGGTGATCTTACCTATGAGTGCATGTTCTTCAACCAGCATCTTCCCTTGGAACTGAAGGTCTCAGCCATCAGGCAAGCAAAACTATTTGGTGAGTATCTGCTTATGCTCTAACGTGGCAACGGTCTTTCAATCCTGTACTGCTCCCTTGCAGGCTATGAGACTGACAAGCTCAAGCGATAGGGGTACATACCCTCCTTATCCTAGTATGAAATATCTTATCAACTCACCAAGTGACCAACGCATCAAAGACATGGATGTCCATGATCGTCCTAGAGAGCGTATGGTTTCAGGAGGGGCAGAATCCCTCTCGGATCTTGAGCTACTGGCCATCCTCATCGGCAGTGGCAGCAAGGAACGCCCAGTGAATTCCATTGCCAAGCAATTGCTTGAGGTTATGGACAAGAAGGCCATTATTGCTTATGAAGACCTTCTTACTATCCCAGGGCTTGGAATGGCCAAGACGACCCTTATCTGTGCTGCCTTGGAACTTGGCAGAAGAAGACTGCCTGCAAAGAAGCGCCAGATATCCACCCCAGGGGATATCTTTCCCCTGATAAGTCATTATGCAGGGAGGATGCAGGAGCATTTTATCAGCGTAGCACTCAACGGGGCACACGAGGTCCTCTCAGTCAATGTCTGCTCCATCGGGTTGGTAAACAGGACCCTTGTGCACCCCAGGGAGGTATTTGTCGAGGCGGTACGCCAAAGGGCGACAGCCATCCTGGTAGCACACAACCATCCCAGCGGCAACCTCGAGCCAAGTGTGGAGGACAGGGATGTGACCCGAAGGCTGAGACAGGCTGGGGACATCATTGGCATCAAGGTGCTGGACCACCTGGTATTCAGTGAGGAGGGATATTTCTCCATGCTGGAGGGGAATGTGTTCTAGCAGAGAAAAGAGGCTAGATCTTGCCCAGGCACAATCACCACAGACAGGGCATGAAGACCAATTCCTAAGCACATAAGGCTTTTGTGGGGATTGTACCTG
>DMAO01000035.1:1179-3824 GCA_003446545.1 Sphaerochaeta sp. | reverse complement strand
TGATGCGGAGGGTGTCTATGTCCGTCATGACATTGAGAATAGGATATCTTGGTCCGCGATTTCCATAGGGTATGCCTATCCTGACGGGATGAGCATAGGTGGGCCTCTGATAGGGGTAGGCAGTTACATTGCCCAGGGCCTTTCCAACCTTGATAAGGAGACAGGCCAGGGTAAGCCTGCCCTCGACTGGACGTTCGGGGCGCATGGCATCATCTGTGAGGTGAACCCCGTTACCGGGGAATATGCCGTGCGTAAGGTTGCCTCAGCCTTTGATGTGGGTAAGGTGGTGAATCCCCAGCTGCTCAGAGGCCAGATACTTGGTGGTATGCTCCAAGGCTTGGGTACTGCCATGTGTGAGGGGTACATCTATGACGAGAAGGGACATCTGCTCAATCCTTCCTTCACGGACAACAAGATACCCACTTCTAAGGACCTTCCCTTTGAGGTCGAGGCTATTGCTGTGGAAAATTCACAGATTGATGGTCCCTATGGTGCACGGGGTGTTGCCGAACATCCGATGATTTCCGTGGCCCCTGCGCTGGGGAATGCTATTTTTGAGGCAGTAGGGGCCGATCTGAGCCATATGCCGATTCGAGCCGAGGATGTATGGAGGGCTATGGAGAATAGGAAGCCGATCGACAATTGGATTACCAAGACTCCAGTTGGATCGTGTCGGTCTGTGCCAGTCTCAGGATCCCACTTGCCCTCTCGGGCGATGGAGCCATAACGAAAAGGAGGGAACAACAAGATTTTGAGAGCTAGTGGAGAAGAACAATTCCGGGCTTGTGTCTTGTACAGGGGATCCGGATCGAATTGGAGGTTTTACTAGGAGGAAAGCTATCGTGGCTAAAAAAGATTTGACTGGAAAGAATATCGTATTTGGACTCCAGCACACCTTTGTCATGTTCGGTGCAACCGTATTGGTGCCGATGCTGACAGGCTTGGATGTTGGGGTGACCTTATTCGCCGCAGGTGTTGGAACGCTGTTGTTCCATGTGATCACCAAGTTCAAGGTACCTGTATTCTTGGGGAGTTCGTTTGCGTACATCCCCGGAATCATTGCCATAGGGTCCACACAGGGGTTGCCGTATGCCTTGGGAGGCATAGTCATCTCCGGTCTTCTCTATGTCGTCGTTTCAATCATATTCAGGTTTGTGAAGTACGAGAACCTGCATAAGATCCTTCCCCCCCATGTGACAGGACCGATGATCATTATGATTGGTCTGATCCTTGCTCCTGTAGCCATACAGAATGCAAATGGGACGAACTCCCCAGGCATTGCCGAGGCTATCGGGACGAATGGCTGTTGGCTTGTTGCTCTGGTTACCTTTGCTACCGGGGTGTTCGTAAAGATCGGGTTCCCGAAATTTGGATGGAAGTTTGCTTCTAACCTGCCTGTATTGCTTGCATTGGTGGTTGGCTATCTCTTTTCCGCCATAATGGGAATTGTTGACTTCTCTTCGGTGGCAAGCGCTCCCTTTATTGGAATCCCTCATTTCACCTTTCCCAAGTTCTCCATCAGTGCCATCACGATAATGGTGCCGATAGCCATCGTAACGATGGTTGAGCACTTCGGGGATGTGTTGGCGATCGGTAATGTGGTAGGTCAGGATTTCATCAAGGATCCTGGCATCAAGAGGACCTTGTTAGGTGATGGTATCGCAACCTCCCTTGCTGGTCTGATCGGAGGCCCTGCAAACACCACGTATTCAGAGAATACTGGTGCTGTCGCCCTCACTGGGGTAACGAACCCTATCGTCATGCGTATCGCTGCTATCTTTGCCATCGTCCTCTCTCTCATCCCCAAGTTCACTGCTTTGATCGGAACCATCCCGGCTCCGGTAATCGGGGGTATTTCCATCCTGCTGTTTGGTATGATCAGCAGCATCGGTATCAAGAACATGGTTGATGCTCAGGTCAACCTCTCCAACCCGAAGCTGTTGATGATCAGCGCTTCCATGTTGGTTCTGGGTCTTGGTGGAGCTACGTTCTATTTGGGTCCTGTCCAGCTATCAGGCCTTGGCCTTGCTGCCATCTTCGGCATCATTCTCAATGCCATTCTCAGGCCTAAGGACATCACCAAATCAGAAGGTTAGTCACATAAGGACACGTACTCAAACACCCCTGTCACTTCAAAGGACGGGGGTGTTTTAAGTCTGTAGAGACAGTAGATATGTAAACTTTAAGAGGCATTGAGCAAGAAGAACAGCTTTCTAGTCTCCCAAAGGCAAGAAGAGGGAACGCCGTCGCTCTCCGTCAGGGGAGCGGGAGGTGTGACCCTTCCCAAAGGTGTCTTCGACCAGCAGGATTGTCCCAGGCTCGAATCTACGTACAGTCCCATCACTGACAGTAATCTCCACAAGACCTTCAAGCATGACTATGTACTGCCTGCAGGGTGCTACATGCCAAGGATAGGAATAGCCTGGTTCGTTTTCCCGAAGGATCATGGAGGAGACAGGAAGCGGTGAGGACATCAGACCCAATGGGCCTGATCTCTGTGTCTCTATGTGCATGTCCTCAAAGTGGGACGATCCGTCCTTGTCGGCATAGATGCGGGTTATGAGCATGATTTCCTCCTGCTAGAAGACTGAAAGATAGTGCGTATGTAGAGGCTAGGGGAACAAGAGGCAAACTGGCTCCTTGAC
>DMAO01000035.1:0-1065 GCA_003446545.1 Sphaerochaeta sp. | reverse complement strand
GTATAGGCGACAAAGGTAAGCATTCCTGTCTCACTGTTGACAGCATAGGTCACAATGCTGTCATGGCCCCTGTTTGAACAATACAGGTACTGGTTGTCTGAAGAGAGATGGAGATCAGCAACGGTGTTCTCCTGGAGGAATTGTGAGGGAAGGGTAGCTATGGTCTGCAGGAGCGTGAAGCAGCTGTCAAACTTGTCGATGCGATAGACAACCACATGATTTGAGAGCTCTCCAGCTACATACAGGTACTGACTATCAGAGCTGAGGGCCATATGGCGGGGACCTGTCCCCAGAGGTACTTTCTTGAAGGATGGGAAGCTCCATTCGGGTCTGCTGTAAAACAAGATGCGATCGAGCCCGAGGTCCGCTACAAAGAGATTTTTGGAATCGGATGTCCATAAGGCCGAATGGATATGAGAACTTTCCTGGCGTAAAGGGTTGTGCCCTACGCCAACAAAGCGTTTGCAAGAGGTGACAGAGGCAATATTCCCTAAAGGATCCAAGGCATACAGGGTGAATACCCCATCCCCATAGTTGGAAACAGCAAGATATTCACCATTGGGTGAGAGTGCAAGGTGACAAGGTGAGATTCCACCAGAGAGTATTGACCCGCTAAACGTGAAAGGATCAGAAGAAAGAGGATCAAAGTGGAAGGTCTCTACAGACCCTTCCTTCCCCTGGACTTCACTCACTGAGTACAGAAGAGAGGCTCCCTTGTTGAAGGCCTGGAAGGTAGGCATATCTATGCCTGTGTAGGAACCACAAAGAGTGAGCTGTCCTGTACTCTCATCAAAGGAGAATAGGGAAAGTCCAGCTTCAGTAGCAGGGACACGCTCTCCGACTATCAGATATGTTGTTGCCATGGTGGGCCTCACTTACTCTTATTGTAGCATGAGAAGGGGGAGGGGTGTTTGGACTTTTGCATGGGAAGAGCACGAAATACTCTGAACTCAGAAAAGTGATGCGAGTGCTGGTATTCCTAAATCCTGTTTGTCTGAATGCTGGGTAATAAAGGCTCTGATAAGGAGTTACCTTAAATATTGGGTTCTTTGTCAATAAATCAAG
>DMAO01000268.1 GCA_003446545.1 Sphaerochaeta sp. | reverse complement strand
TGACGCTTTTTCCCCATCACACGCTTCCTTGAATGACGAGGGTGAGATACCAAAGGTCTGTCTGAATACCCGGGAGAAGTAGTTCCCGTCAGTGAAGCTCGTCATCTCTGCCACTTCCCTGATGGAATATGAGCCTGTCAGGAGCAACTGCTTGGCTTTTTCCATCCGTATGCTTGTCAGGTATTCCAGGAAGGTGGCTCCAAAGTAGCTCTTGCAGAGTTGGCTGAAGTACTTGGAATTCAAGCCGATGACCTTAGATGCCTGCTCGACGGAAAGTTGCTTCTGGTAGTTATCATGCAGATATTGGTCTAAATATTTGAAAGGTCTGCTATATCGGTCCCTCTTGTCCTCAACAACAGCCTCACACGCCAAGTCAATGAAATCCATAAGGTAGATTTCCTGACCCATGATGGTATCTTTCTGAGGTTTTGGATAATTCAGGAACGCAAGCCCCTTATGCAGCTCATAGGAGTACATCATCAGGATTTCGTAGAGCTCCTCGATAGCATCCTCTTCCTTGGTATGATTACTCTGAACAGAGTCGATGATCTCATGCGCCAAGGTCCGGGCCTCCTCAACATTCCCAGCTAGTGTATGGTGTATCATCAGGAGGTTCTTTGCCTGGAGCCTGGAAAAGTCTCTCGGTTCTTTGAGGGCATCACTGAATCTTTGGAATCGTATTTTGTGCCTGTATGCATGGGTATGGGCGATCGAAGCGGTTGCAATGGATTTGGGGATTTCTTTCAGATTTGAGAAAAGTACCCCTGATCCCACAACCATGCCCCCGTATGTTTGGTCTCCAGCAAGCTGCTCAATGATTTTTGCCCCTTGAGAGGTAAATATCAGGACGGTGATACGGTCTACTGACGGGAAGTAGCAGATTTGTAACTTTGGATTGAGCCTGCTTTTCTGGAAGAAGGAACGTAGCATCTCTTCGTCCATACCGCTTATCACCAGGGAAAACCCCTCTGTGTTGGTGATGCCCTGCATGAGAAAATAGGAGTGCATCGCATCATCAGAGAGTCTGCCAAACTTCAGAGAGGCGAAAAACTCCCTGCTGAATAGGTTGAGGACCTCACGGATTTCTCCTGCCTGCTGTTTTTCTGATAGCCTCTGCCCATCGATGGTAGCAATGAGCTTGTCCAAAAGGTCATACACATCCTTGCGTTGTACTGGCTTTACCAAGTATTCGCTGGCCCCAATGCGTATTGCCTGCTGGGCCAGTTCAAAGGTACTCCATGCAGTGAGGAACACTATGTGGCACTCCTCATTCATTGCCCTGATCTGCTTTGCGGCTTCTATGCCGTCGAGACCGGGCATCCTGATATCAAGGAAGGCGATTTCAGGGTTGTGAAGTCCAGCCAATTCCACTGCCTCATGGCCATTTCTAGCCTTGATACATTGCAAGGGGAGGTTTGCGCGGTTCACCAGCAACTCAATTGCGTCACATTCCAGATGTTCGTCATCAGCTATGAGCAGTTTGTACACGGGTCTTACCTCCTGATTTGATGGGTAAGGATATGGTTACCTTCGTTCCTCCCTCTTCACTTACCCTCGATAGGGCCAGGTTTGCCTTTCCCTTATAGTAGTGCTTCAACCTGTCGCTTATGTTCTTCACTCCAATATGCTGTTTTCCGTCAAACTGGATTTGGTTGAGTTTTGAGGCGTCTATGCCCACCCCTGTATCCGTGATCTGTATGATCAGTCGCCGGCCTTCCTTGCTGAGAAGTATCTCTACAGATCCTCCCTCAACTTTGGGTTCAAGGCCGTGGATCATGGCATTCTCTACGAAAGGCTGGATGATGAGGGGGGGGATCCTTACCTCATTGAACTCTTGTGGGCATTGGATGGAGAAATTCAGACGGTCGGCAAATCTGGACTGCTGGATGGTCAGGTACTCCCTGACAAACCGCAGTTCCTCCTCAATGGTGACATCATCATGATACTCGAGGGTATAGCGAAAGATTGAGGCGAGGTTGTCGATGAGGTCCACAGTATTGTTTGCCTCTTCAAAGAGGGCTGTCCTGCTGATGATGTTCAGGGTATTGAAGAGGAAGTGGGGATTAATCTGTGACTGTAAGGCCATGTACCGAGCCTTTTCCAGTTCCCGGGTTGTACGCATCTGTTCCATCTCCTGGGAGTGGACCATCTTCTCCAGCTTTGTGTTCTCTGTAATCATTTCAAGGCGTTCTCGCAGGCTCTGTTTCATCTGGTTCAGGTTTTTCTCCAAATAGATGAGTTCCTCAGGCCCTTCAAGGGGGATGGGTTCCCCTTCAAAGTCTCCAGAAGATATCTGGGCCGCAGTCTCTACCATTTTGTTTACAGGTCTCACCAGGCGCATGGTCATCTTGTATACGACGATCGTATAGGAGAAGGCGATGATGATAAACAGCAGAATTGCAAAGGTCCTGTAGTTCATTATCCGGATCTGAGCATCTTTCATCCAGGTAGCGTCCGTCTCGACTGTGTAGGAGAGATATCGGTTGAAGGTGTAGTCTTGCAGATAGTTGTACACCTTGTCTCCTGTATAGAAGACGTTGTAGTACTCCTGACTTTGGCTTACAGGTTCCAGCTTCTCCATCTTCTCTATGGACTCCTTGATGAACTGCAGGCCATTGGCAATGCCTATATGAAGGAAGTGTAGCGATGGGCTCTCTTCGTACTCTACCTTGAGCCTCGATAGGGAAATCTGAATTTCCCTATCGAGAAGCCTATAGTCAGAGAGCACCTCATCACGGTTGGCTTCGAAGGGCATCTCCCCATAGAGTTTGTACAGCTGTCTGCTGTCAACAAGCTGCTTGGTGAGGGTATTCAGGGCTTGATAGGTATTGTTCCGGCTCTGCATTTCGCCAAGCAGAGAAAAGACTGCTCCAAAGAGTATAATGACCAGTGCAAGGATTATGCACAACATGACGATATTATAGGAGAGAAGCCAGCTTCTCAGCGTGCCTGGTGTTCGCAGTCTTCTCGTAGATTCCAAAATTCTCATGGGTGCAAGTATATCATGAGTTGGTGCCTTTACGCAGTAGGGATATGGTCAGGAAGGACTGTTGTTGCCTGTGGTGTTCCGTACATTGTTATGGTGTGGTGTCGTTTGCATGTTGGAAGGACCTGGTATGTTTGTTCCTCTAAAAAGGGCAGTAGGTATCCTATGCAGATGTAGAGGTTTCCTCTCAGAATAAAGTCCATTAGTGATGTAAGGTTACTCAATGTAAAATACTTCAAGAGCTACAAGGTGGGTTCTGGTAGCACAAAAGGAAGAAAAAGGTGCTATTTTTCCAATATTTACCGTTTTCTAGCCTTTGTGATGGGTTCATACTACA
>DMAO01000321.1 GCA_003446545.1 Sphaerochaeta sp. | reverse complement strand
TGGGGTATTGATACCTTTCATTTGAGAAGTACCCAAAAAACAAGAAGAGCACCCCTAGAGGTACCCTACGTGTTTTTGGGATGTTCTCAAGAAACAGTAACTTTCAGCGAAAGCCAGTATCTTTCTTCAAATTCTTACGTATACCACTCAAAATGGTTCTTCGCTGCCAGTTCTGATACAAAGCGTGGCTGTGTCCGAACTGGATAGACCTCACTAGGGCCGATATGTTCCAACATGGGGGTCACAATCCTCCAGGACTCGGTAATCTCACGCATAGTGGGGAAGAGGCTCTTGTCCCCCTGCAGGATTTTTTGCAGGATTTGCTCGTAGGCCTCCGGGGTATTGGCTCCGAAGGTCTCAGCCTGGTTGAATCTGAACCGCACGGGCTTGGACTTCCAGGATGTGTTCGGCTGCTTCAGGTTTACACTGATATCAATAGTCAGCTCAGGATGGATGTTTATGATAACCGCGTTCTCAGCTATGCTCTGGTCATGCATTACCTTCTTGGTGGTGTTCTTGAACTTCACATAGATAAGACTCTTAGGTTGCCCTTGCATCTTACCTGTACGGATGTAGATGGGGATGTTTGCAAAGAAGTAGGTATTCACACAGAGCTTGAGAGCCGCATAGGTGGGAATGTCCACCACATGGCCACTATTTGCTCCCAATGACTCATACCTGCCCATGGAGAACTCCTCAACGGGGGAAATGGCCTTCAAGACCTTAACCTTTTCAACCGCAATATCTTCTGAGGAGAGAGAAGCAGGCTCATTCATGGTGAGATAGGTTATGATCTGCAGGATATGGTTCTGGATGGTGTCACGCACCACCCCGATCTTCTCATAGAATCCGAGTCTCTGGTCCACCCCATGAGTCTCGTCAAAGATGATCTGGATACTCTCAATGGAGTCCTTGTCCCAAATCCTACGGACGATGTCATTATGAAAGCGCATGATGAGCAGGTTTTGCATGAACTCCTTGCCCAGATAGTGATCGATCCTGAAAATTTCCCTATCATCGAACGCAGTTTCCAGAATCTGGTTGTAGCGAACAGCAGATTCCAGATCAAAGCCAAAGGGCTTCTCAACTACTATCTTTTTGGTAAGGGTGCAAATACTGTTCATGGAGGCATCGACTTCCTGAATCTGGCGGATAGCCTCTTCATAGAGGTTGGGCTGTAGGGCGAGGTAGTAGATAAGCTCTACATTCTCCTTGTCATTGACCATGGATTTGAGTTTGTGTATCAAGTTGGCAGTGGCTTTTTGATCAGCCATATCATAGGGAAGATAGTCAAGATGCTTGAGGAATTCAGGAGATGCCTTCTTGTCTATGATGGTGCTTATAAAGGTATTTCTGTCTTCAAATCTTCTTCCCAGTGCAAGGATGTCAAATTCAAACCCTTTGCCAATGAGGTTCTCATAGGCAGGGTAGAGTTTCTTCAGGGCAAGGTCCCCGGTCCCTCCGTACTGTATGATGATTCTTTTCATAGCGTTGCTCCTGTAGGTCAGTGATGATGGTCACAAAAAAATCCTGTTGTGAGAAGAAGGAGCATGGTAGGCTATCCGCTTTTTCCATGTTCCCAAGCAGACGGTTCAGGGCCTCACGTTTCCCTTCACCTAAGAACAGCAGATAGATAGGGGCCTTGTGTGCATGCTCCAAAAATCCACTGTAGGTGAAGGTGATCCGTTCATTTGGGGGTTTGGGAGAGTGTTCCACCAGAGCTGTCTGGTCTTTGTCCTGCGAAGGGTAGGATCCAGGGAAAAGGGACGCAACATGCTCATCCTCGCCCACCCCGAGATACACCAGGTCAAGCTGTTCATTCTCCGTTTCCAGCAGGGGTTTGCCAATGCTGGGGATATGAAGGCTTGTCTTTGCAAACCTATTGTCCTTCATTGCCCTGTCCAGACCTGCCTCAAGAAGCGTATCTGCATTCAATTCTCCGCTACGTCTCTCGTCAAGGAGGTAGAGCCTGATGCGTTTGAAACATGCATCATCGAGGCCAAGCATTCCTTTGATGAGGCTTTTCGCACTTCTTCCCCCAGGAAGGCCAATGCGAAGTAACCCTTCCTTTTGCCTTGCCAGCGCTTCTATATGGGTGTGAACCAGCTTTTCCAGTTCTTCTGATGCGGTGATTGTCAGTTTTGTCATACATCGAATATACCCAAAATATGCCTAGGAGAACAGTAGTAGAGGCACAGGCACATAAAATTAGCCTAAGGGGGTGGCAGTTTCCAGCTTTTCTTTTGCTATTGCAAGCATAAGCTTGATGCGGTTTTCCTGGTTCACATGGGTAGCCGAGGGGTCATAGTCGATTGGTACGATATTCGCATCAGGGGCTTTCTCTGTCACGGTCCTGATCATACCCTTTGCACAGATATGATTGGGAAGACACCCAAAGGGTTGGGTGCAGACAATGTTCTTATACCCTGTATGGACCAGTTCCAGCATCTCGGCTGTAAGGAGCCAACCCTCACCCATCTTGACGCCATAGTCGAGAATTCCCTCGTTGAGCCTCTTCATCTCTAGGTAGGTGGAGGGGATGGAGAAGCATCCCTGTTTACTTATCGCATCAAGGGACATTCCTTCAACCATAAACAACAGTTTCAACAAGAATTGATTAAAGTGGGAGGAGATGAATCTCCCCCCGTAGTATTTGCGGTCTATGATGGCGTTGTCCGCCCCATAGTACAGAAAGCCCATCATGGTGGGGACCATGACCTCACAGCCTTGGTCTTCAAGGAACTGCTGGAGATTGTTGTTCCCTAGGGGGGAGTACTTCATGTATATCTCCCCTACGATGCCCACCTTGATCTTCTTTACCTTGGTAGTCTTGATCTGGGCAAATTCTTTGGCTATCGCGTTGAGATTGCGCTTCATCGCCCATCCGATATAGCCGCTGTTGTTTGCAAACTTCTCACTGAGATACGTTATCCACTTGTCGACCAGAAGGTCAGCTTCACCTTTGGTATCCTCATAGGGGCGTACCTGGTTGGCGAGGGTCATCAGAAGGTCGCCATAAACAAACCCTGAATAGGCCTGCAGAAGCATGAAGGGGGTAAGCTTCATGCCTGGATTCTTTTCCATTCCCTTGAAGTTGAGGCTGATTACAGGAATCTGTTCCATTCCACACCGTTTCAGGGCTTTTCTCAAGAGGAAGATGTAGTTGCTGGCTCTACAGCCCCCACCAGTCTGGGTTATTACCAGAGCTGTCTTGTCTACATCATAGAGTCCGCTTTTCAAGGCGTCGATCATCTGTCCAATGACCAACTGGGCTGGGTAACAGATGTCGTTGTGCACATACCTCAAGCCCTCGCGGATGACGTTCGGACCCTGATTCTCCAGAAGGATTGCCTTGTAGCCATGATTGACAAAGACTTCCTTGACCAGGGTGAAATGGACAGGGGACATATTGGGGATAAGGATGGTATAATCCTTTTTCATCGCTTTGGTAAATGAGACAACCATTACCTGTTCCCCCCCTCGATTGCCGCCAACAAACTTCTGATACGGATCTTTATCGCTCCAAGGTTGGTTATCTCATCAATCTTAATCTGGGTGTAGATTTTCTTGCTGTCATGCAGGATATCCCTAATCTCATCGCTAGTGACCGCATCAAGGCCACAGCCGAAGGAGACCAGATGGATGAGGTTCATATCCTCGTGAAGTAACACATATCTTGCAGCATCGTATAGGCGTGCATGGTAGGGCCACTGGTTGAGGACATTGCGGCCTTCCTTTTTCATTTTGTAGGCCACGGTATCCTCGCTGATAATGGCACACCCACACTGCAACAACAGCTGGTCTATGCCATGGTTGACTTCACTGTCCAGGTGGTAGGGTCTGCCGGCAAGCACGATGATGGGCCAGTTCTTGGCCCGTGCATTCTCTACGATTACCTCTCCTTGGGCTCGTATAGCTTTCATGTAGGTCTCATATGCCTCATACCCACGCTTGCATGCCTTTCTGATCTCCTTTATCGGAATCTTGTAAGGCTTGCCTATGACAGCATTGAGCCGTTTTGGGAGAAATGAGTGGTCCGCAAGTGAGAGGTAGTCACTGATGAAGGTGATATCCTCCCCATCGAGCTCAGCGATGTTGTTTTTCAGGACTTCAGGATAGTAGGCTACAACAGGACAGTTGAAATGGTTATCACCTTTGTGCTCATCAATATTGTAGCTGCTACAGGGGTAGAAGATGGTCTTCACCCCAGCATCAAGAAGGTACTGGATATGTCCATGCATCAGCTTTGCAGGATAACAGACAGTATCGCTGGGTATGCTTGACTGTCCGTCAAGATAGGTCTGTCGGGTAGAGGGAGGGGATACGACCACCTCAAAACCAAGAGAGGAAAAGAACGTATGCCAGAAGGGTAGCTGTTCCATGAAGTTCAGTTGGAACGGGATTCCTATACTGCCCCTTCGGTTCTTGACTGGCTTGAACTGGGCGAGATAGTGCTGCTTGAAGGCATAGATGTTCAGATCCCTAGGATCGGGGATGAAACTCTCCGGCTTGACGATACGGTCACACTTGTTGCCGCTAATAAGCTTGCGGCCATGGTCGAAGCTATTTATCGTAAGCAGGCAGCAGTTGGTGCACCCTTTGCAATAAAGTGTCTTTGTCCTATGTGTAAAATGTTGTAAAGCATCAAGTTGCAACAATGTTGTACCCAACGGGACGCTCTGGTGCATCTTCTTGGCATAGAGTGCACATCCATAGGCCCCCATCAGAGCGGCTTGGCGGACACGCACGACCTCAGTACCCAATTCCATCTCAAAGGAGCGGAGCACTGCATCATTGAGGAAGGTCCCTCCCTGCACCACAATGTGATTGCCTAGCATGGAGGGGTCTGTGGAACGGATCACCTTGTAGAGGGCATTCTTGACCACACTGATGGCAAGGCCTGCAAAGATGTCAGGTACTGAGGCTCCGTCCTTCTGTGCCTGTTTTACCGAACTGTTCATGAAGACAGTGCACCGACTTCCCAAGTCAACCGGATACGTCGCGGATAGCGCCTGCTGTGCCGCCTCCTCGGGAGTATAGCCCAAGGCGTTGGAGAAAGTCTGCAAAAAGGAGCCACAGCCTGAAGAACAGGCTTCATTGAGATAAATATCATCGATGACGCCATCTACAATCTTGAAGCACTTGATGTCCTGACCACCGATATCAATGATGAAATCGACCAGGGGATCGAAGGTTTTTGCACTGGTATAGTGTGCTATGGTCTCAACTAGGGAGTATTCAAGGTCAAAGGCTTCCTTGATAAGGTGTTCCCCATACCCTGTGGAGCACCCTTTGACCAGAGAAACCTTCGGGTAGGAGACCATGAAGGAGGTGAGGAACTCCTTGACCAGTTGTACAGGGTTGCCGTTGTTGCCTTGGTATCGTGTGTGGAGAACCCGGCCTTCACAATCAAGGATACAGAGCTTTACTGTAGTGGATCCGGC
Source organism: Sphaerochaeta sp. (assembly GCA_003446545.1). Lineage (GTDB taxonomy): Bacteria > Spirochaetota > Spirochaetia > Sphaerochaetales > Sphaerochaetaceae > Sphaerochaeta. The sequence goes on along the minus strand of DMAO01000321.1, from coordinate 1,892 downwards.
ATCGATTCCCAAGAAAGCCTCACCCTCATAGGTTTCCACGTCTCCCAAGACAAGCTTGGCTTTTGCATGTCTCTCTTTGAAGACCCCATATTCTGCTTTATCTCTGAAAAGGGGAAGGATGGAGGTGTAGGAGGCCTGCACTTTGGTATGCTCTACGATATGGATGAGCTCTTTAAGGGAAAGCTTGCTCCCATTGGTGGCTAAGGCCGTTCCCAGGGCTACAAAGTAGAGAGAGTTTTCCGGGCAGGTACCCTCGAGCTTGAGGGTAAGGTCGAAGGCTTTTCGCAACTGGGAAAAGAAGGTCAGCGGGCCTCCAAGATAGACCACCCGGCCTTTGATAGGTCTGCCTTGGGCAAGGCCAGCTACACTCTGGTTGACTACTGAGTAGAAGATGGAGAGCGCGAGGTCTTCCTTGGCAGCTCCCTGATTGAGTAGGGGCTGTACATCACTTTTTGCAAAGACCCCACAGCGACTAGCGATGGAATAGGTCTGTTTTGCCCCCATCGCAAGGACGTCCATTTCATCTTGGTTGACATGGAGCAGAGAAGCCATCTGGTCGATGAAGGAACCTGTGCCACCGGCACAGGTTCCGTTCATACGCACTTCCATCTGTGCCCCAAGGAAAAGGATTTTTGCATCCTCTCCACCGAGTTCGATGACCACATCACTGCCAGGTAGGTAGTGTTTGACCGCGAGGCGGGTTGCATATACCTCCTGGACAAAGCTGAGGTCCAAGTTCTGGGCAAGACCCATTCCGGCTGAGCCGGAAATGCTGATGGATATATCCTTGTTGCCAATTTCTGATAGAATTGCCGACAGTAAGGTTACCGCAGTCTCCCGAATTCGGGAAAAGTGACGGATATACTGTGAATGCACAAGATTGCCGTTGTCATCAAGGACCACGCTCTTCATGGTGGTGGAGCCAACATCTAATCCGATTCTCACCGAAATGCCTCCGAAGTACAGTAACAATACTCAAAATCACCTGTTTGTGACAGAGGATTTCTAGAGTTTTATACACATTTGGAGAAAGTGTCTTTTTGCTGTTATCCCCTGCGTCTTCCATCAGGGGCAAAGTCTACTGTTTCACTATTCTCAATTGCTTGTTCCAATAAAGACTCGATTCCCATCGACTCGAAATGGTGGGTCACACTCGCCTTATTCGGGCGTACCAGCGGGTGCTTGGGGCTGAAGATTACGCAGCAGTCCTCAAAGGGGAGTATGGAGGTCTCATAGGTGCCAATCCTTTTAGCCAAGTCCATAATTTCCTGCTTGTCCATTCCCACAAGCGGACGCAAGACCAGCTGGTCGCTCATACTGTCAGTAAATGTCATGCTCTCAAGGGTTTGGCTGGCAACCTGGCTGAGGGCTTCGCCTGTGACGATCGCTGTCCCCTCCTGCATCAGGGATATCGTGTTGGCAACCTTCATCATTGCGGCCCGGAACATCAGGGTATGCTCGTCCTCAGGGCTATGCTCCCGTATCCAGAGCTGGACGGCAGTGAAAGGCACAACATGCAACCGAGTTCCCTGCAAAAAGGGGGCTATGATCGAAGCAAGCTTAGCTACCTTCTCCAAGGCTCTCTCGCTGGTATAGGGTGCTGCATGGAAGTAGATGCACTCCTGTTTCAGCCCTCGTTGTGCCATGCGATACCCAGATACAGGGCTGTCGATGCCTCCGCTGAGCAGCAGCATGCCTTTCCCCGCAGTACTGACAGGCAATCCTCCTGGCCCTGGCATTGGTGAGGTGTACAGGTATGCCTTATCCCGAATTTCACAGAAGATAGTCTTCTCTGGGTATTTGGCATTGACTTTCATAGCAGGATAGGCATCAAGGACAACCCCGCCGAGTTCACAGTCTATTTCATAGCTACTCAGGGGAAACTGCTTGTC
>DMAO01000235.1 GCA_003446545.1 Sphaerochaeta sp. | reverse complement strand
TTATTGCTGCAATCAGCGCCACACAAGGCATTGATATCGGCAAGTTACTTGATACCGTCTGGGGAGTATGGAAACAGCTCAACAAACGAATTGATACCTCATCATTGAACACTGCCATCAAGGATTGGAGTGAGGCCTATCAGCCCCCCCGAGGATCGAGTGGACACTTCAAGGTTATGTATGGCACGCAGATCAGCGCAAATCCGATCCGATTCCTGATGTTTGTGAACAGGGTCAAGGATTTTCCACAGACGTACATCCAGTATATGAAGAACTGTGTAAGGCGTGATCTAGGATTTACCCAAGTTCCCATTGAAATCAATCTGCGAGAGCGTAAGAGAAACGCTTCTCTCAATGACAGGCCTAAAAAGATTACAAAGGGGATTCGCCCCTCTAAGGATGACTCTTCAGCCAGACGTACTGGAGGTAAGGCTGTAGCCAAGTCCAAGGGTACCAAGCCAGGGAACAAGGCTGCCCAGGGTAAAATGGAAAAGCGAAATGCAAAGCAGGGGCGAAACGCTGTTACAAAGAAACGGGGTTAGGATGGGATTTGTACAAGAACATTCCATCAGAGTCCTTTGTCTGGATATTGATGGTACTCTCTATCCCAAGCGTATGCTTACTGTGCGGATGATTTGTTCTGCCTTTCCTTCTCTCATGTTAGGCCTCCGTTTTAACGCAGTAAGACAGAAGTATCGCCTTGAACAGGAAGAGCAAGACACCAAGCCTGCAACCCGTGAGGGCTTGCTCAACCGTCAGGCAAATCTGATGCTTGAACAATTTGGTAAGAGGGTGACAGAGAAGAGTACCCTTCACATGCGTCATAGAATTGATACTCAGTTCTATGACGCATGGCAACGTACCTTTCGTACTATAAAGCCGTATGCGCATATGCGGGAGGCTCTCATGATGGCTAAACGGGAAGGGTTGCAGATAGTGGTCTTCAGTGACTTCCCTGTTGCGCAGAAACTTCAGGCCCTTGGTATTGCAGACCTTGTGGATGTTGCCCTCAGTTCTGAGTGCAGTGGCTACCTGAAGCCGAGTGTGAAGGCCTTCTCCTATCTTTTGGATTACGTGGATGCTTCCCCCAATGAAGTGCTCTATGTGGGGGACAGCTATACCAAGGACTGTCAGGGGGCAAAGAGGGCAGGGATGCACTCAGCTCTGATCACTTCGTCAAGGAAAGGGTATTCTGATGCTGATTTGGTAATCAGTTCTTGGAAGGAGCTCATATCTCTGGTATTCTGAATTATGGAGGTCTACTATGGGTTTCGAGTTATTGTTGCCGGTTGTCCTCTTTATTCTGACGCTGATCATCATTTTTCTCTTGCGCTCTGATGACAAGCGTAATCAGCGTGCGGACCTCATCAGGAAACGATCACAGGCTTTGCTCAAGAATATTGAGAACAGTCAGACCCAATTCAATGAACTAGTGCAGAAAGTTGAAGAGCGTATCAGCAAGAAGATTGATGAGTCCCATCTGCTTATGAGCCATGTCGATTCGCAACTTGCCGATTTGGAGGCTCGTAGTGAAGACCTTGCCACGTTACAGAAGGTGCTCGTGACCTACCAGACTTCCCTGACTCAATTGGAGAGCCTCACATCCCAGGTTGAAAAGAGGGGGGTGGTGATGAAAGCTGAAGCGGCCAACCTTAGCCGTGTGCAAGAGAGCTTTTCTGACTTTGACCTGCGATTTGAGCAGTTCAAGGATGCCCTAGGAGAACAACTCTCTGTGGGTGAAGAGAACCTGCGCATCCAACATCTCAGGGCCAAGGAGATGCTCAGCGCATCTTTTGTCAAACTCCAGGAGTATGAGAAGGAAGTGCAACAGGCAGAGCAGGATAACCTTGCTTTAATTGCCGGTCATACAGAAACCCTAAAAAACCGTCAGGAAGCATCTCTGAATCTTGTTTCAGTGCAAGCCACCAAGTTACGTCAGCTTAATGAAGAGAGCGAACAGCAGATGCTTGGGCATGAGAAGGATCTCCAAGCTGCATATAGGCAGGCTGGTGAGAAGATGCAAGAACAACAAAGAGAGTACGCCCAGCTTCAGTCTAAGCATGCCGAACAACAAAAGAGGCAAGAAGAAGAGTTGCTTGCCATTGAAGAGAAGGCTCTAAGCCGTATTACTGAAGAGATGCAGAGCTTTGTCCAGCAGTCCAATAGTGAGATTTCCAAGATTTTTGACATGACCCTCCAAAAAACAGACATCTCCTTCCAGAATATGATCAGGGTGGTCTCAGAGTATCTTAAGGAGCTCTCTCTACGCCTTGAGCAGGCGAGGGACGTGAGCAAGCTCCTAGGTGCCTCAGAGCACGCCTCTTTGCTCTCCTTCAAAGAGGAGTTGAGTACCTTGATCAAAGAGACAATCAAAGGGGAGCAAAACCTAGAGACATTACAGAGTATGGAAGAGAAAGCCTCCTCTTGCTTAGCTCTCTTGCACCAAGAGTCCTCCCAGTTACAAGAGTCGCTTGACCGCATGAAGAAAGAGAAGCTTGCCCTTCTCAAGAAATCAGAGATTGAGGGAACCCCTCGCTCAGTAGTCTTTGCCATGGCCTTGGTTGATGAGGCATGTAAACCCCTAGAGAAAGAATATGCTGTCGTTGATGAGCCTCCCGTTGAGGTGGAATATATTGTACCTGCTGCTGAGGACTCACCCCCCGATACCCCTGTTGAAGAGGATCTTCCCTCCGTCGTGTTCGCTATGGCCCTTTGTGAAGAACCAGAGGCTATAAGGGGAAAGGTTGAGGAAGGTGTCCCTGGTAAGGGAAAAGAGAATAGTGCTTTTAAGAATGGAAAAATAGCTACGGCAGAAAAGCATCAGGTGGAGTATCTCCCTGAGAGTGAGGAAGAAGAGATCATCCTTGATGAGGAGGAAGCTCCGTTCTAATCATCTTTGATTTTCAGTGAAAGGTTATCACAATCTTTTTCCTAGTAATCCTATTGGCTAATGTTATAGACAATGCACTCAATCATAGTATTGGTAGTCTCTACATATTGAGACAATGTTCTTTCTTTAGGTATTCTTTTTGTTTGCGTTTTTTCGCTCTGTTTGGAAGATCAAAATAGGGTATATCCAGGGAAAAACTACTTGACCCTTGCAATCCCTTATGAGTATGTTATGCCATGCCCAAGGTGGGGCTACTCATTACGTTACACTAGGTTATCAGAATTGGTTCGGCATGAGGTGAGCTTTGTGCTAGAACTTGCAAATATACTTGTGCCAGTGCTCGTGCATGGCATAGGGGAAGTTGAGGAATTGGAATGGATAAGAAACAGGAAAAAAAGCAGTCCAAGCAGGATGAGAATCCGGAAGTCAAGCAGGATGAAAATCCGGAAGTCAAGCAGGATGAGAATGTCACCCTTTCGGAGGTGGAGCAGAAAGAGTTGGAAATAGCTCTTCTCAAGGAACAGGTTGAGACTGCCCAGGCAGAGGCTTCTGAGATGAAAAATCAGATGCTACGTAACCGTGCTGACCTTGAGAATACCCGCAAGCGCCTGATACGAGACAAGGAAGATGCGGTAAAATATGCCAACTCTTCTCTTATCAAGGATCTCTTGGAGCCTCTTGATGATTTTAGCCGTGCTTTGGAAGCAGCAGAATCCACTGAGGACTATACGAAAGTCCATGACGGGGTGGTAATGGTCAACTCACAGATCTTTGGAATTCTGGAACGTAACTGGGGTCTCGAGCGAATTGAGGCTACCGACAAGGAGTTCAATCCTGAGGAGCACGAGGCGTGCATGGTGGTTACTGACGACTCATTGGAGCACGAAATGGTTCTGGAGGAGTTCTCCAGCGGGTACAAATTGCATGGGCGGGTACTGCGACCAGCAAAAGTAAAAGTTGGCAAGCCTAACATTTGACGATTGGATTTGGTATGAGTACTTTATCTGCGTGGGCTATGCCCATGATGATTATGAAATAAATTGGAGAGGAGAGATATATAATGGGAAGAATTATTGGAATTGACCTAGGCACAACCAACAGTTGTGTTGCGGTTATGGAAGGCAACGACGCAATGGTCATTGCCAACAGTGAAGGGCAGAGAACTACTCCTTCTGTTGTTGCATACACAGCAAAGGGTGATCGCTTGGTTGGCCAGCCTGCCAAGAACCAGATGGTTACCAACGCAGAGAATACTGTGTACTCGATCAAGCGTTTTATGGGACGCAAAGCGAGTGAAATTCCCTCGGAATTGAGCAGGATTCCGTATAAGGTCGGCTCAGGCTCAGGTGGGGAGATCAAGCTGGAGATCCGTGGCCAGAGCTATTCTCCCCAGGAGATTTCAGCTGCCATTCTGCAAAAGATGAAGAAGACTGCTGAGGACTACCTCGGTGAGGAAGTGACAGAAGCGGTCGTAACAGTTCCCGCATATTTTAATGACGCACAGCGCCAGGCTACCAAGGATGCAGGAAAGATTGCAGGCTTGGATGTCAAGCGTATTGTCAACGAGCCTACCGCTGCAGCCCTTGCCTATGGTATTGGTAAGGACGCGACAAAGGAAGAGAAAATTGCCGTGTATGACCTTGGAGGTGGAACCTTTGATATCTCCATCCTCGAACTGGGTGACGGCGTTTTCGAAGTCAAGTCGACCAACGGCGATACCCACCTTGGTGGTGATGACTTTGACCAGAGAATCATTGACTGGATAGCTTCCGAATTTAAGAAGGCTAACGGCATAGACCTCACCAGTGATAAGATGGCTTTGCAGAGACTGCGTGAAGCGGCTGAGAAGGCAAAGGTAGAGCTCTCCAACTCGACCAGCACAGATATCAACCTGCCGTTCATCACAGCTGATGCCTCTGGGCCCAAGCACTTGGCCATGTCCCTTTCACGGTCTAAGTTCGAGCAACTTGTATCTGACTTGATCGAACGTACAATGCTCCCAGTAAAGAACGCACTGCGCGATGCAGGTCTAACGGCAGCAGATATCGATGAGGTCATTCTAGTCGGTGGCTCGACTCGTATTCCAGCTGTACAGGCTGTAGTACGCGAGCTCTTCGGCAAGGAGCCCCATAAGGGTGTAAACCCTGATGAGGTTGTTGCCATGGGTGCTGCTATCCAAGGTGGTATTCTCGGTGGAGATGTCAAGGACGTCCTTTTGCTGGATGTAACCCCACTCTCCCTCGGTATCGAAACCCTCGGTGGCGTAAATACCCGCCTGATTGAGCGTAATACGACCATTCCAACTCGTAAGAGCCAGATATTCTCTACAGCCGCTGACGGACAGACGGCAGTAAGCATCCATGTCCTGCAAGGTGAACGTGAGATGGCCTCTCAGAACAGGACACTTGGCAAGTTTGATCTTATCGGTATCCCATCGGCTCCCCGTGGAGTTCCTCAGGTTGAGGTTACCTTTGACATCGATGCCAACGGTATCGTCCATGTATCTGCCAAAGATCTTGGCACTGGTAAGGAGCAGAAGATTCGTATCGAGAGCTCTTCCGGACTCAGTGACTCTGAAATTGAGAAGATGGTCCGTGAAGCTGAAGCCCATGCTGAAGAGGATAAGAAGGAACGTGCTCGCATCGATGCCCGTAACGAGGCTGACAGCCTGATCTACTCTACTGAGAAGTCTCTCAAGGAGTATGGGGATAAGATTTCCTCGGAAGACAAGGCTGCCATTGAGAGGTCTATTGCCGAACTGAAGACATTGCTTGAGAACCAGAGCTCTTCTGCTGAAGAACTCAAGGCCAAGAGCGAAGCTCTCCAGCAGGCCGCCTACAAGCTGGCAGAGGAGATGTATAAGAATACTTCTGCACCAGAGGGTGGCGAAAGTGGACCTGAAGGCCAGCCTTCAGGCGAGGGGGACGAGCCTAAGAAGCCTACAGGGAAAGACAATGTTGAAGATGCCGATTACGAAGTCGTAGACTAAGGTTTCACAAACAGGTTACTATAGAAGATAGGCTTTGCATCATGTCGGCTTTGGCCGGCATGATGTTTCTAGGCCAATTTGTTCGAAGGAAGTCGCACCGTGGCGAAACGAGATTATTATGAAGTGCTTGGAGTCGCGAAGACAGCACAACTGGATGAGATAAAGAAGGCGTATCGCAAGCTGGCCATTGCCAATCACCCTGATCGGAATCCGGGGGATGCGCAAGCTGAGGAGCGATTTAAAGAAGCAACTGAAGCCTATGATATTCTCGCTGATGAAAAAAAGAGGCAGATGTACGATCAGTTCGGGTTTGCCGGTCTTGATGGTGCCAATGGTGGCGGTCATGATTACTCAAATGTCTACAGAGATTTCAGCGACATCTTTGGTGGTGGCGGTGGCGGTTTTGAAGACATTTTCAGTTCGTTCTTTGGGGGCGGCGGTGGTCGTACCCAGGGTGGTCGAGGGGCTCAGAGGGGCCCTGAAGCTGGTTCTTCTCTCCGTTATGATGTTGAAATTGATTTCAAGGATGCTGTATTTGGTACCAAGGTGGAAGTGTCATACTCCCATCAGGTAGCCTGTGAGGCTTGTGGCGGTTCAGGTTCCCAGGGGGGGGCAGGAACTAAGGTCTGTCCCACCTGTAACGGCAGTGGACAAGTCAGGCGCAACAGCGGATTCTTTGCCATAGCGAGTACCTGCCCTACCTGTAATGGTAATGGGCGAGTGATTGAGAACCCTTGTACCGAGTGTCATGGGAATGGACTCAAGCGCAAGCAGCAGAAGGTCAAGGTGACCATCCCCGCCGGGGTGGACAATGGAAGCCGTGTGGTACTTCGTGGAATGGGTGATGCTGGAGCAAACGGTGGACCTTCAGGTGACTTGTACGTCTATGTGAATGTAAAGGCTCACAAGTACTTCGTCAGACAGGACTATGACCTTTTTTGCCAAGTTCCCATCTCCATAACCCAGGCCTCCCTAGGAGCCGATATCCAAGTACCCACCATAGACGGACAATCCATCAAGGTGACTATCCCTTCTGGTGTACAGTCAGGGAAGATGTTGCGTGTGCGTGGACGCGGCGTTACAAAACTCAACTCCACAGACAGAGGTGATATGTACTTGAAGCTACTTGTACAGGTTCCCAAGCGGATGAATTCAAAAGCAAAAAAAATCATGCAGGAACTGTCAAACGCCCTAGGTGAGGATTCCTCACCAACTCCTGTTCCTTTTGAGGATTAACTAGTAGGCTACTTCAGCGATGTTGTAGCCTAAATTTTTATAATACAGTAAGCTGTGACGAGCAGGAGAAGAGAATGGGAGAGAAGATATTTGGCTTTCATGCCATAGAAGAGAGCCTCAAGCAGGCCGCATCGGGGTCAGTATTGTACCTTTGTCGCGGAATGGGAGGCCATACAGAAGCTTTGGAACGTCAGGCACTGCTGACAGGAAAAGTGCTCATAAAGAAAATTGCCAAGATTGAGATGGACCGAATGGTTGATCATGCGGATCACCGTGGGGCTGTTCTGGAGTTGCTTGATGTGAAGAAAGGGACTTCAAAGATCCAGTTCAGCACAGTCAAGGATTTCTGTTCCAAACTCAGGGACGACGAGAGTGCTTTGGTTTTGGTGCTCGATGAGATAACAGATCCGCAGAATCTCGGAGCGATCCTCCGTTCTGCAGATCAGTTTGCCGTATCACTGGTCATCATACCAGAAAGGCGAAGCGCACAGGCCAACTCCACTGTGGTGAAGGTCTCTTCAGGGGCTGCCCAGTATGTTCCTATGGCTGTGGTCACCAACCTCAACCGTGAGATTGAGAACCTTAAGAGTAGCGGGTTCTGGGTATATGGTGCAGACATGGCAGGTAAGGAGACGTACAAGTTAGTATTCCCAAAGAGAACAGTCTTAGTCATGGGTAGTGAAGGCAAGGGTATGAGAGATCTTACCAAGACACTCTGTGACGGAATAGTTTCCATCCCTACAAGCGGGCATATAGATTCATTGAATGTTTCTGTAGCGGCGGGAATCCTTTTGTATGAGGTACGCAGACAGCAAGCGGTTGCTCCTTTGGGGAAATAACCATACAGTTTTAGAGAAACGTATAGGGCATACTATACCACATTTGGTACATATGCCCTATTTTTTCATATTTATGCTCAGTATCAATTGCAAAATGTGTAAAAAAATATTCTTTTCTTGCAAGTGGCCTTTCTTTTTCGTATCATAAAGAATAACTATCCCTAAAGGAGAGAAGTAGAAATGAAAAAGATGTTTGCTCTTGTTCTTTGTGTGCTTCTGGTTTCTGGCATGATTTTTGCTGCCGGAGTTCAAGAAACCGCTACCGCTGGAAAAGATTTCCGAATCGGTGTTGTCACTGGTACGGTGTCACAGTCTGAAGATGACCTCCGTGGTGCAGAACGCCTCATTGAGGAGTATGGTTCTGTCAACAATGGTGGAATGATTCAGCATGTGACCTATCCTGACAACTTCATGGATGAAGCTGAGACCACTATCAGCGTTATCTCAGGTCTAGCTGATGATCCGAAGATTAAGGCTATCATTGTAAACCAGGCCATTCCTGGAACAACTGAAGCTTTCCGCCGTGTTAAAGAAAAGAGAAGTGATGTTCTGTGTATCGCCGGTGAGGCTCACGAGGACCCAGGTGTAATCCAGAGTGCAGCTGATTTGGCTGTGAACAATGACTTCATTGCTCGTGGTTACCTGATCATTCGTACTGCTCATGAACTTGGTTGTGATACCTTTGTTCACATTTCCTTCCCCAGACACCTCAGCTATGAGACGATGAGCCGTCGTGTAGCGATCATGAGGGCTGCCTGTGCAGAGTTTGGCATGACGTTTGTCATGGAGACCGCTCCTGATCCGACCAGTGACGTTGGTGTTGCCGGTGCTCAGCAGTACATCCTAGAAAAAGTCCCCGCTTGGATTGAGACCTATGGCCAGAATGCAGCTTTCTTCTGTACCAACGATGCTCATACCGAGCCCCTGCTCAAACAACTTTTGGCTTACGGTGGCTACTTCATTGAAGCTGACCTCCCCAGCCCTCTGATGGGTTATCCTGGCGCATTGGGCATCGACCTTTCTAAAGAGGCTGGTGATTTCGCCGCTATCCTGAAGAAAGTTGAATCCTCTGTTATCGCCAAGGGTGGCGCTGGGCGCTTCGGCACCTGGGCTTTCTCCTATGGTTATACCAGTACTGCAGGTTTGGGCCAGCATGCTATCAACGTTCTTAGGGGCGAGAGTGAACTGCTCAAGCTCAGTGACATAATGAAAGCTTATGGAAAGTATACTCCTAATGCTAGGTGGAATGGTGCTCCTTACTCTGACGTCAACACTGGCGTCCGTGCTAAGAACCACATTCTTATTTACCAGGATACCTACATGATGGGTAAGGGCTACATGGGTAACGCTGATCTCGTAGTTCCAGATAAGTATTTTACTATCAAATAAGTTTTGTTATTGAGCTAATAGGGGGAGAGTGGTACTCTCCCCCTTTATATCGATTGGAACTCTGGAGAGTTCTTTTCCTGTAGCGGTATTTTGCTTCTATACATACGGCCTTGGTCGTCACCGTTACGTCTTGTTGACGTAAGGGTCACACCCAAGATTGAAAGGATTTATCATATGAATGAAAAAGGAACCCCGTTGCTGGAGATGAAACACATCAGCAAGGACTTTTTCGGTAACCAAGTTCTCACAGATGTGAATTTTACCCTCAGACCGGGTGAGATTCTCGGCCTTGTAGGAGAAAATGGTGCAGGAAAGTCGACGCTGATGAAGATTCTCTTTGGCATGGATGAGATTCATCAGACTGGTGGATTTGGGGGCGATGTTATTATCAACGGAAAGAAGGTTGCGTTTGCTTCCCCTATTGATGCATTAGCCGCGGGTATAGGAATGGTTCATCAGGAGTTTTCTCTCTTGCCTGATTTTACCGCTACTGAGAATATCCTGCTTAACCGGGAACCTCTGAAGTACACCGCACTTTCCGAACTGTTCGGAGAACGCCTCAAAGTTCTTGACAGGGAAAAGATGACCGAGATTTCTGAAAAGGCGATAGGGCGACTTGCTGTCACCCTGGATGCTGAGATGATGGTCTCACAAATGCCTGTAGGGCATAAGCAGTTTACCGAGATTGCCAGAGAACTGAGCAAGGAAGCGACTGATATTTCTGAAGGCATTAAGCTTCTGGTTCTTGACGAGCCCACTGCTGTCCTCTCTGAACAGGAGGCTGATAGCCTTCTTACTGCAATGCGCCTGCTCTCCGAGTCGGGTATAGCCATCATCTTCATCACCCATAGGCTGCAGGAGATTCTTGATGTATGTGACACCATCATGGTTATGCGCGATGGAAAGATCATCAAGACGGTCCCTGCTAAAGGGGTACTGATTCCTGAGATTGCAAGATGGATGGTGGGTCGTGAAGTTAACACCGCACATCATAAGAAAGTGGTGGTTGATACTAAAGATCGTGAAATTATGCTGAGACTGCAAAATCTCTGGGTAGACATGCCAGGAGAGGTTGTTCGAAATGTGAATCTGGATGTCTTCAAAGGGGAGATCATTGGTATCGGGGGCATGGCTGGCCAAGGCAAGCTGGGTATTCCCAATGGTGCTATGGGCCTTTTCCCTGCAGGTGGACAGATTTTCTTTGAAGGTAAGGAAATTCCCCTCAACAATCCTAGAAACGTCCTTGATGCAGGGATGGCCTTTGTCAGTGAGGATCGCCGTGGGGTAGGGCTCTTGCTTGATGAGAGCCTGGAGTGGAATGTCTCTTTCACTGCTATGCAAGTCCAAGAGAAATA
>DMAO01000318.1 GCA_003446545.1 Sphaerochaeta sp. | reverse complement strand
GATGCCAATAGGCATGGAGAAGCCCACGATGAGCTCCACGATAGAAAATACCCTTCCCATCTTGGACGGTTCTACAATTTCCTGAATCAGGACAGTCTCAGCTGTTGCCAGAATCGGCATAAAGATGCCTACCACTAGCATAACAACCAAATACAGTGAAAAAGGCTTGGCAATGCCTAACAGGGCAAAACCAACTCCAAAGCCCACCAGAGTCAAGGCTATGGTGCGTACCTTGTCCTTGAACTGCCCCTTTATTGTTATGAATACCCCCCCAACAAGACTGCCGACAGTCCATGCTATCTCATTGGCTGTCAGCTTCCAGATCTCCGGCCCAAAGGAGCGTTCAACCAGAAGGGGGGTCAGGATGGCCGCAGGGGTGACCAGGAAAAAAGCAAAGGTGTAATAGAGAATGAGATTCTTCAGTACCGGATTGCCAAAAGTATAGGAGAGCCCCTCTCTCATATCCTTGCGCACAGAGAACGCCTCACTGGTGCGTTTGGTCTTATCGACCTTAATGAAGGCAAATACTACAATAGCAATGGAGGCTGAAATGACATCGAGCAGGAAAGCCCAGGAAATGTTCATCAAAGAAAGCACTATCCCGCCAACGGCTGGTGAAAGTAGCAAGAGAACAGAATTCACACTCTGATTGATACCCTGAATCCTAGTCAGGTGTTCCTTTGGAACCAGTTGGGGGAAAATGGCATTGACGGCAGGGCTTTGGATACCAGAGCCTAAGGACCGTATGACCGATACTGCAAGAAGAAGCTCAAGATGCTTGTAACCCATGAAGAAGAGAAGGAACAGGGCAAAGGTAGCGGCAGCTATAAAGCCATCACTAAGCATTATGAGATACTTACGGTTATACCTGTCTGCCCATACCCCACTGTTTAGAGAGATAAGCAGGTGGGGAACCATCGTGGCAAGGGTGACACCCATCATCCAGGTTCCACTGGAGGTCTGAAGCGTTACATACCAGATTATGGCATACCCAACCACTGAAGATCCGAAGATGGAGAGATTCTGGCTCACAAGGAAAAGCAGTATGCTGGGGGTAAAGAGCTGGGTATCCTTCTTGTCAGGTCTTGGGTTCATGAGTATTCCTTCCCCCTATTGTACTGGGAACTTGACTATAGCAAGAAGTGAGCTGAGAATACAAGGCTCACGGTGGGGCTTTGCCGTTCACCACCTATACCTTCCATACCCCTTGCGCTCTCATCTTCTGGTTAGTCCTCTGGTACAAGAGCCCCACCAGCGCCATCAAAGCCCCTGAGACAACAAGCAGGCTCTCTATGGAGACTATGTCTGCAAGAGGGCCATAGACGAGCATACCCAAGGGGATGGTGCTACCAGAAAGGACCTGCACGATTGAGAAGACCCTTCCCATCCTATTCGAGGGGGTGATCTTCTGGATCATGACAGTCTCTGCTGTGGTAAGGATCGGCATGAAAATACCCACGAGGGTCATGATGAGCAGATAGAGTGAGAAGAAAGGAGCAAGACCCAGCAAGGCAAAGCCTATTCCGAGGGCAACAAGGGAGAGGGCTATAGCCTTCACCTTATCATTGAAGTGCCCTCTGAGGGAGACAAGGATCCCGCCGATAAGGTTTCCCACAGTCCAGGAAACCTCATTGACGGTCAGCCTCCAAACCTCGCCTCCAAAGCTCCGTTCCACCAACAAGGGGGTGAGAATGGCAGCTGGGGTGAACAGGAAAAAGGCAAACGAGTAGTATATGATGAGACTGCGGAGGACAGGGTTCCCAAAAGTGTAGCGCACACCTTCAAACATGGCATGTACTACGGGAGTATCCTTATTTGCCCGCTTAATGGGGTCAACCTTGATACAGGCAAATATTGAAAGGGCAAGGGTGGCTGTCACCACATCAAGGAGGAATGTCCAGGATAGGTCCATAAGGCCCAGCACCATCCCACCCACAGCAGGGGCAAGCATGAACAGGACAGAAGAGATACTCTGATTTATGCCTTGGATCCGTGTCAGATGCTTCTGAGGGACTAACTGAGGCAGGATTGCACTAACAGCCGGACCTTGGACACCGGTGCCCAATGATCGTATGACGGAAACAAGCAACAACAACCAGAGATGCTGGAAGCCCAGGCGAAACAGGACAAACAAGACAAAGGTAACCAATGCGATGAAGCCATCACTTATCATGATCAGGTATTTTTTACGGTATCGGTCGGCCCATACTCCGCTATAGAGCGATATGAACAGGTGCGGAACCATATTTGCCAGAGTAGCAAACATAAGCCAGAGGCCACTGGAAGTTTCGATGGTTATGTACCAGATGATGGCAAACCCCACTACAGAGGAGCCAAACAGGGAGAGGTTCTGACTTATCATGAAAAGCACTATCCGCAGAGAAAAAAGTTCACTCCTAACTGGCTCCTGCG
This sequence comes from Sphaerochaeta sp., assembly GCA_003446545.1. GTDB lineage: Bacteria > Spirochaetota > Spirochaetia > Sphaerochaetales > Sphaerochaetaceae > Sphaerochaeta. The sequence continues at coordinate 99 of DMAO01000318.1, read as the reverse complement.
TACTGTCCATAAACTGCCTGGTAGGCCTCTAACAAGGCCCTTTCCCACATATCAAGATACTACCATTGGTGATCGAGGACAAGCTTTCTTCCCAAAGCA
>DMAO01000169.1 GCA_003446545.1 Sphaerochaeta sp. | reverse complement strand
GTAGGGTCGACTGAGTTGATGTTGATATAGTTAGGTGAACCGCTGGAGTAATCAGTCATGAAGAAGGGGACAGAAGTGTTAGACCCATCGATTTCAATATTTTCAATAAATTGTATCAACCCCCAAAAACTATACCTTGATTCTAGGGTGAAATCACCCAAGGTCCCTCCTGGCGGAGTTGCAAATTGGAAGTAAGCGCCTGCGACCTGTTCTACAGCAGGTATTCCTGCTATGCGAACATAGTAGTCAATGGTTATGGGATAATTTCTCAACTCGGAATTGATAAGGGTTTTCTGTCCCGCCGTCGAGCCAAGGACCACTATTTGTGTTGAGGCATTATGCTGTACTTTTGCTACCAGCTGTGCATTGAAAGTAGTGTTCCCCCCAATGGGTCTGTTGTTTACCAGGGTAAGGGGATTGTTCAGTGATCCCGTATGATTGAGAAACAGGTCATAGAAGGTTGATATCCAACCGCCGCCAACCTTCTGGAGGATTACTGTCCCCACGTGAAAAGCCAAGGAATAATTGGGTGCCCCTACACCAAAGGAGGCGCTGGATGCGATGGTGGTATCGATCTCCTCTGTGTAGGTTGCAACGAGGTTTGCAGCAAATAGGGGGCTTCCTAAGAGAAATACCAGCAGGAGAACAAGGATAGGTAGGGTAAGGTGTCGGTTCATGCATGCTCCTACGTAATCATATTGGTTTTATTAGGCCGAAGGCAAGAGAAATGTACCAAAGATACCAGGAAGACCCAATTTGTATGCCCCAATTGAGAATAGCATTCTGTTGCTGCCCTATCGCCTTGCCTTATCCCAAGGTTCGCTATTTTGGGATGAAGAGCAGGTGGAGAGTGCACTGGTCTTAAAGGCCAACCCTATTTGTATCGTACTCTTCTTCATATTCAAAGGTTGCACCTATACTGGCCGCACCATCAGATAGTCATTAGGAAGACAAGAAGGATGCTACGCTTGTGTGCAAGCTCCTTCGCATTGTCTTTAGCCATCAGTATTCTGGAAAGACAAGAAAAGGGTAGGGTATTGGTCAGTCAGCTGAAGGCTGCCTGCATGTACTCGTTGAGGGTCTCTCCCTCATACATCAGACGGTACAGGGCCTGGACAAGGGGGAACTGCTCGGTGACATCCTTTTCTCGTGTCATCTCCCCCATAAGCTTGACGGTTCTGCTTCCTTCGATGACCGTAGAGGACTTGTTGCCTCCTTCCATCGAGAACCCCTTGCCCATCAAGAGGCCCAGGGTGCGGTTACGCGAGAGGTCGTTGAGGCTGGTCAGTCCGAGGTCCCCAATACCGCAGTAGCGGAATATGGTCTCTGTCTCACACTCGAAGAGGGAGAGGAAGCGCCTCATCTCGTTGACTGCCTTGGTGTAGATGAGAAAGTCCACATTAGGCGAGTTGAACCGCCCCGATACCAACCCTATTGCGATTGCATACATGTTCTTCAGGATGCTCATCAGCTCGACAGAGCGGATGTCCTGGGTATAATCCAGATAGAGACCGGTCTCAGGCAGGATGTCATTCTTGAAGTCGAGGTAGTCCTCCCTGTCTCCCCCAAAGGTAAAGGAGGAGGGCAGGCCGTGGAGCACCTCTATGGCGAAGGTAGGTCCCTTCATGCTGGCAGTTCTCCTAAAGGGGATCTGCTCAGTGATGAAGGCACCGTCATCACTCATGCCCTTTGCAAGGTTGATCACCATGCAATCCTCTTTTGTAAGAGCCTTGATCTCCTCTGTGAACGATACGATCGCCTTGGAAGGGATTACCAGAAGGATGCAGTCAGCTGAGCTGAATATTACCTTGTCCCCTGTCGCCCTGATGCTGGTATTGAGGAAGTGGGTGGGAAAGTACTTGGTATTCCTATGATTTCGATTGATATCCAGAACCACATCTTCTTCGATGGTCCAGAGGATGACGGTATTGTTTCTGTTCCAGGAGAGGCGTTCGGCCATAGCTGTGCCGAATACCCCTGCTCCTGCTACTACTATAGTGTTGTTATGGTGCAAGGCGAGACTCCTTGGCCTTTTGGCCAGATCATGGTGATGTGGGGGATGTTGGCTTCATAGTAGACTGTACTGTCCTCTATGACAAAGCCAACCTTGAGGTAGAACTCTTTGCTGTGTGTCTGGGCATGGATATACACCCTGGAGGAAACAAGGGAGAGGGCACTTTCCACCAGCAGTTTTCCCAGCTGCTTTCCCCTATGCTTCTCCAATACAGCGATGCGTTCAAGCTTGGTTCCCTCTTCAGTCCTTCGGATCCTCAAGGTTCCCGCAGCCTCCTTGTCAAGCAAGAGAAGAAGGTGTGCACACGTTCTGTCCTTGCCATCGAAGTCGATCTTTTCATCGACTCCCTGGCCTTCGACGAATACACTTCTGCGCACAGCTTGGCATTGGATAATATAGCTTTGGCTCTTCTCCTTTGCCGATTCGCTCTCTTGGATATAGATGAGTTGTATTTCCATGTTGAGCATACTACCGCTAAGCGACGCTCTGGGGCAAGACTGTCTACATCGAAGTTTGGTGGCCGGTTCAAGTCCATGTACAATCTGATCAATGCTGGCAAACCCGCTAGTGAGCAGGTATGGCTTCCAATGGCGGTATGGACGTAGTGGTTGGATTCTCTCCTGCCACCAGTACCATCCTCAAGCCTAATGCCAATGTGGAATTGATTGGGACCACGGTCGGAAACTTTCCTCCTGAGAAGTCCTTCCCCTCCATCTGGGTTGCAAGCAACAAGTGACTCGAAGAGAACAGTGCAATGCGGTATGCCGTCCTAAGGAACATCATCAGGGTATACAGATAGAGAGCCTTGTCTTCTTCGAACCTGACCTTTTTGCCCTTTCTCGTTGGTGGATCCGCTCTTCGCAGAATCAGAAGGAAAGACGGACAAGGTTCTCTTCCCTGTAGGGTTTTCCTACTCCGAAGATCTTCATGCAGTAGGTCAGTATGTGCAGGAGGGCCCCCGAGTCATTCTGGAGACCTTTGCACCTGAGCTACCAGACAGAGGAGCTACAAATAGAGCCTTCAGAAGATGTTATAGATGCCTTCTCCTACCTCGATGGCAAGCAGTTCTCAGTCCTGAACGCGTGTGTGTACCGGTCAGCCTTACGGGCACACTCTGTTGATGGAGTGCCTTGCTGTGAACTTTCCCTGAACTCTCCACTGAATGAACAGGCATTGGGCTCCTTGTTCTGGTTCTTCCTGCTTTCTGCCTATCTTTCTGCCACCTTGCTTGATGTGGATCCCTTTGAACAGGAAGGGGTTGAGAGCTACAAGAAAAATATGTACGCTGAGTTGGGAAAAAAGGAGGCCACATGATGAACACGACACACACGGGAAATGTCCTATGGCTGTAAAACTCAAGGATATTGCTCTGGACACAGGGGGCTCCATATCAATGGTGGCAAGAATTCTGAACAATGATATGAGCAGCAAGTCTAACGAGCAGACCGTCTCCAAGGTGTTTGAATCTGCCCAGTGGTTGGGCTACTTCGCCCAGAGACTCGCCCCGGCACGCTACATGGAGTACAAGGGAGCAGACAAGACCTTCTCGGTTGCCTGTATCCTGACCAGTGAGCACGAGACCTATGTCTCCCCTATCTTCTCTGCCCTGCTTGCAGGCATCCAGCAAGAGGTCATCAACCAAGGAGCTGCCTTTCCCCATAATTTTTTTGTCACCTATATCAAGGCCCCGGGGTTTTTTACGTTTATTCAGAATACCAAGCTCGACTGTGCCATCATGCTGGGACGCACCTCGCTTGAGAACATCAACATGCTCAAGAGCACCATTCCCAACCTTGTCTATGCCGTGTTGAATGAGATCGGGCACGACATCGATGAGGTCCTGTGTGACGCCCATCTGGCAGTCGAAGAGGCTATCGAGTACCTGATCAGCCTTGGATACAGTGAGATTGGCTTTATCTGACCAACCCAGGTCAAGCACCAGGTCTTCAATGAACACCGTTACCAGGGTTTTTTGGATGCGATGGCCAAGCATGACATTCCCGTATCTGATAAGCTGGTCAGAGATACGATTCTCACCGCCAATGATGGCTACGAGAGCATGAAACAGCTCATTATGACGAAAAAGCTTCCTACTGCCATATTCTGTGGGAATGATACCGTAGCTATGGGGGTCATGAAAGCCCTCGATGAAGCGGGCATCTCAGTCCCCCAGGATACCTCCATAGTGGGCTTTGACAACATTGATACCAGTGTCTATCTCAAGCCAACGCTGACAACTATAGACATCCCCAAGAAAGAGCTGGGAAGGCTTGCAGTAAAAGTCCTGCTCGACCGTCTTTCTTCCAATCGCCAATACAGCATCAGGGTAACCATCCCCTTTTCTCTTCTGGTACGGGGAAGCTGTAGGGCAATCACCCGATAGCTGGGTTGGGGGTAGTGAGTAGTCTATCCTACCAACACTTCAAGGAGTACCTACATGGATGTCATACAGATAACCGCACAGATGAAAAGCTATCCCTGAGGTGGCTTCTCCTTTATTCAGGACTTGGTTCAACACCCTGAGATGAAGAATGTCGCGATAGGGGAGCTTTGGATGGGTGTCCATCCAAATGGTCCCTCACGCGTCAGCTCTTCTGATTCTTTTCTCCTTGCAGAATTCCTTTCTAGGAACAAGAGCTTTCTTGGAAAACACGAGGCGTTTCCGTTTCTCCTCAAGGTCATGGCTATTGAGAAGCCTTTATCGATCCAATGTCACCCAAACTGTGTGCAGGCAAAAAAAGGCTATGAAGGGGAGGCAGAGAAACGCAAACAGGTTCCTCAGGCCCTCTGGAACTATGCGGATGCAAATCCGAAAGCTGAGATTCTCTATGCCCTGGACCCCTGCACGGCAATGTGTGAGTTTCGCCCGATGCAAGAGATTGAATCCAATTTGAGAAGGGTGTTGCCTCTTTCCTTTGTGAAGCTTCTTGGAAATTGCAAAAGCCAGGGCAACCCTATCAAGAGCTATTTCGAGGTGCTTTACCGATTGGACAAACCCTCTCTTAGGCTCCTGATAGAGGAGTATACACAGAGTCTTGCCCAAGAACTTGTAGAAGACAAAACTCCTTTTCTCACAGCCGTTGAGATAGCCCTGCAGGCAGTGGCAGAGTTCCCCGACGACCCGGGAGTCTTTGCACCCTTCTTGCTCAATATCGTTGAACTGGAGAAGGGGGAGGCTATCTACTTGGAGCCCCAGATAGTACACGCCTATGTGAAGGGTAATGGCATAGAGCTGATGAACAACTCGGATAACATCCTGCGAGCAGGTCTTACAGACAAGCATATGGATGTCGAGGAGCTTATGCGTGTCATGGTCGCAAAGCCGCAGCCGGTGGAGAAAGTAGACTCCTTCTCTGATGAAGGTGGGTTGCATTTTATCACAGAGAATCCTGACTTTGACCTCAGTGTCCTATCTGACGGTACCTTTGAGGTAGGTGGAGGGAATCTCTGT
>DMAO01000336.1 GCA_003446545.1 Sphaerochaeta sp. | reverse complement strand
TAGCCCACTTTTGGGTAGTCAAGTCACCGTAAAAATCACTGGTGAGCCGTCTGATCATCATCTGCTGACGTTCATTGAGTGAGAGCTTTCCCAGTTTTAGGTAAAGGTGTTGAACCTGTAATATTTTCTCAATAGTCTTTAAAACCTCCTTTAAGGCATCTCGGATTCGTTCCAAATACCATACTATCCAGACAGTACATTCCAAAGAGGTTGTTTGCGCATTATGGAGTTGTTCGTAATACTCTTGTTGCTGTTTCTTAAACTGTGTTGAGATACTGAAGAGAACCAGGTTACTAGCATTTCCCTGATTCAATATATAATCACTAATTGATCTGGATAGCCTTCCATTTCCATCTTCAAAGGGATGAATCGTAAGGAACCAAAGATGTGCTATAGCACTCTTCACTGCAACAGGCAGACTACTCGACTTATTGACCCAAACCAGAAAGGTTTGCATAGCTTGGGGGACCAATTCAGCTGGAGGTGTCTCAAACCAGATCTCTTGGTTCTTGTAGGAACCGGAAATTACTTCGATAGGAGCTGTTCTGTACCTACCCGCATGCACAGGGATAGGACCACTGCGTCCTTGTGGAAACAATCTGGTATGCCATGCAAGCAATCTTCCTTCAGTAAGCGGGGATTTTGCATTCCCAAGTGCATCAAGCAGATTTTCGACTACACCTTCCACATGAGGGCCACTCAATTTCATCGAAACATTTGGAACTTTAAGCCTGCGACATAGGGATGTATAGATCTGCAGTTCCTCTAATATCTCTCCCTCAATTTTATGGGAATTGAGGATTTCATCTGAAAGGATACGTGCTTCCAACTCTTTGCTCTGTGCAAAGCCTAATTGCCCACTAAGAGCCTCCACCTTACCTTGGAGATGGGCAACCTCTGTCAATGCAGGAAAGAGACTTTCTGTATCAAAGGTAAAGACAGGCCAATCATTTTGTTGCCAGATATATGTGTCCATATATCAATAGTAAAACAGTAGCGTAGATTAAGCAACCTATTCTACGCATTATATAGTCATAATATGCGTAGAATAGTAATATTGTTCAACGCAAAAATTCTTCTTTCTCCAAAGTACACTGTATGATTACTGTAATCTTTCCCTTTCGAGTTCCACTTTCCTCCATACATAACTCAAGCAGTCATTTCCCCTCAAGCAATACTAACAATATCAATTGAAGAAAAGGATATTTCTTTCTCCTTTGCATGGATTGTGAAGATAGCCTGGCGTTGTGCTTATCCCTCTCAGTGAAAGAAAAAAGAATGGACCCTACATTCCTGAAGATTTTTCCAAGTGATAGGCAACACTGAATACTGCTTCTGAAAGATCATGGAAGCCAGCAGAAGGCCCTACCAACATTACATATCTCACAGGATTCTAATCTGAACCTTTTTTTATGCATTGTCTTTGGATTTGTCATATCTTATTGGATCATCATCATTTTTCGTACAATCTCCATCATTCTTGGTAATAATGATGGAGATCTACCAATGAGAGCTTTTGATACTAAGGATACCCCGAGAAAACTGCTTACTCATGGTGATGATGATCACACCCGGGAGCATGCACATGTTCATGATGCTCATGGTCATGCTCTTCTTCAGCATTCACCTCTTGGCTAATGACCTCTTCAATGATTGCATCCAACTCATCATTCTGTTTGCCCCGTACCATCATGATGTTGAGCTGTGTTCCCACATAGGAAAGCAAGGGATAGGTGCGATCCCCAAAACAGTGTATGGCTTGGGGTTTTCCCCCCTGGTCAAAGCTATCAAGCAGGCGGGAGACGAACTTGGCATGTTGCTGTTCGTAGTCATCCACCAGGTAAAAGTCCAGCATGACATGCTTTTGCGGATCGAAAAGCATATAGGCTACAGGGAAGACAGGGGCTCCCCCCTTTGCATCCCTGAAAGGCTCGGGAAGGAGAAAAGTTGCAACATAGAGAATCTTCCCGGCCTTGGCCTTCATTCTCCTGTAGAGCGATAGCTTCTCTTCATTGGTCAGGCGAGCCTGTGGGTATTCCACCCCGTAGTCATCATCGCTGAGTTCTCTGGCCTCTACAGTAAACAGTTCCTTCTCATCCTTTGCCTGCTTGAAGTAGGGAAAGTATTCCCGCTTGTCGATATCATCCAGGCCAAAGCTTTCCAGCCAGGGGGTAAGGGAGTTGGTCTTGCTGATCTTCCCGAACTGCCCAACATAGGTCTTGGCAAACAGGATACCCCGCAGAGCCAGAACGAAGGATTGTTGCTCTTCATCTGTTAGGAACCAGGGGAAACGGTACTGGCGTTTAATCCTGACCATTGGATAGGAGCCCTCTGCAAAATCAATTCCACTCTCCTCGATCGCTGCAAGATCCTCTGGTTCCAGATTTTCCTTTGCGTTGTTCAAGGTCAGGATAAAGCACTCCTGGGAGTTCTCCACCTCCTGTTTCTCCAGCGGGGAAGTATCAGGATCGAGAAAGCAGAGACGGAGGTAGCCTGTGATGCCCTTCTCTCCAAGGTAGAGGGCAAGGGCATCCTCCACTATCGAGGCATAGGCAGGGCTCTTGTCTTCCAGCTCTATCGCAAACAGGTCATTTTCTGAAAAGACCGTATCGACTTCGCTCTGTTGGTACTCTTTGATAAGGGAATAGAACTCTTTGGTTTCCATCAGTGCCTCCACGTCCCAATCATACTGAAAAATTGGGGCAAGTCCAATGAAATTGGACAGCCATTTTTTGCGTTTTCATTTCTCATGGCATTTTTTTTATCAGCAGACACAACACACTGTACGATAAGCCAATGGCAACATCTACTCGCAAACCTCAAGGCATCACTAAGCTCCTAGGTTTCCCTGTGGTTATGCTAAACATGCATGGGCTCTACTGTACACACCCGATAAGCTGGCTAAGAGTTCTGCCAAAGAGATAAACGCTGTTATCAACGAGGCTTTCATCTATGATGAGTACCGCTGGCAGAAAGAGAATACGATCAGTACCAGCCATCCCAAGCGCTCTGAGGGCCTACCACCTAAAGATTCCCTCTCTGGTGGAGGCTCTACCCAATGCAAGGGGAAGCGTTCTCAGTCACCAAGATGGCCTTGGCCACAGAGGAGCTCTTCGACTATGAAAAAAGGCTGCCACCTTCCTAAAGCAGGAAGGGAGACAGCCTTTTATTATTTCGTAGCTTGGTTTGCTTTTTTCTTGTTCTAGCGCTGGACGCGTCCGCTACCATCACCCTTACAGAGGGCTTCAACTTCACCCTTGAGGGTGAGGTTGAAATCACCATCGATTGAGTGCTTCAAAGCCGAGGCTGCGACTGCAAAGTCAATTGCATACTGCTCATCATCGCCATATTCGCTCAAGGCATAGATGATACCGGCTGAGAAGGAGTCTCCTCCCCCTACCCGGTCAATGATGTCGGTTATCTCATACTGCTTGGAAACATAGAAGCCCGTCTTTCCGTTGATGGCAGCACGCCAGCCGTTATGGTCGGCACTCTTGCTTTCGCGCAGTGTTACGTTGACCACACTGACGTTGGGAAACTGGCGCTTCACTTCTGAGGTAAGCTCCTCATAGACACCAAGGTCAAGCTCACCTTTGGTGACATCAACCTTAGCTTCAATGCCAAGGCATTTCTGGATATCCTCTTCGTTGGCAATGATGACATCAGCATAGGTTGCCAATTCACGCATCACCTCTACAGCGGTCTTTCCATACTTCCAGAGCTTCTTGCGATAGTTCAAATCGATTGAAACAGTTACACCAGCTTTTTTTGCTGCCTTCATAGCCTCAAAGGTACAGTCAGCAGCTCTCTGGCTGATAGCTGGGGTAATACCGGTGACATGCAACCACTGGGCATCGCCAAAGATTGTAGGGAAATCAAAGTCTGCAGGGTTTGCAAGGGCGATCGAACTCTCTGAGCGGTCATAGACTACCATGCTGGGACGCTGGTTGGCACCGGTCTCCAGGAAATAGATACCTACCCGACCGTCCTTGGTCCTGTTGATCGCTGAGACATCA
>DMAO01000229.1 GCA_003446545.1 Sphaerochaeta sp. | reverse complement strand
CATCATCATGTTCAAGGAATGGGATCAGAGATGCTGCAACACTGATGACCTGCTTGGGAGACACATCCATATATCGGATATCTGAAGGAGGCTTCGTTGAGTAGTCTCCACTGCGCCTTACAGGAATTTCCTTGTCCAGGAACTTTCCCTCATCGTCCAATTTGGCAGAAGCCTGTGCGATGAAGAACTTCTCCTCGTCATTGGCATCAAGGAACCTATATTGCTTGGAAACAACACCATCGACCACCCTGCGATAGGGGGATTCTAGGAACCCATGCTGGTTAACCCTTGTATAGTTGGCCAAGGAGACAATAAGACCGATGTTCGGACCTTCAGGAGTCTCAATGGGACAAATACGACCATAGTGGGTATAATGAACATCACGAACCTCGAAGCCAGCACGATCTCGTGAGAGACCCCCTGGTCCGAGTGCATTGAGCCTTCTCTTATGAGTAAGCTCAGCAAGCGGGTTGACCTGGTCCATGAACTGCGAGAGTTGGCTACTGCCAAAGAATTCCTTCACAGCGGCCACAATCGGCTTGATTGAGATTAGATCCTGAGGCTTGACGCTACCTGTCTCAAGGTTCATTCGCTCCTTGGCAATGCGCTCCATTCGTGCAAATGCACTCTTGAGTGCATTCTGCAAGAGCTCACCTACAGAACGGACACGTCGGTTACCAAGATGGTCGATATCATCGACATTCTGTTCACGAATGAATACCTTGATAAGGAATCCCATCGTGTTGACAATATCGGCAGTGGTCAGAACGGTCAGATCGGTGGAGGCATTCTCCTCCTCCTCCTCTGAACCTGAACCAAACTTCTTGTTAAACTTATATCGACCGACTGAGCCGAGGTCATACCTGCGGCTAGAGAAGAACATATCAGGAAGGTCCTTCTCTGCCCGTTCGATGGCAATCATCTCTCCGGGCATAAGGACGCTGAAAATAGGACTGAGCACATCTTCCTTGGTCGGTTCGTCATATCCCTCACGGGTATACTTTGCATCCTCAATCTCAAAACAGTTGAGGATCATATCGCTGTGCAAGGATTCCTTGTCACGCATGTTGATCAGATGCAGTCTGTTCACCTTAAGGGCTAGCAACTCATCAATCTCATGGGCGTGCAACTTGTCACCGGCACGGAGAACTTTCTTGTGCTCCTTGTCAACAACAGCATAGATATCCTTGTATAGGTAGCGGTTCTCAAGACTGGATTTCAGGTCGCTGTCATCGGTGATATCAACCATCTCACCCTTGTAGAACTGTTCTATGATCTTTTCACGGGTATCAAACCCAATTGCGCGCAAAAAGAGCGTTCCGAGAATACGCTTCTTGCGATCAATCTTTGTAAAGATCAGATGTTTCTTATCATCGATTTCAAATTCAAGCCAAGATCCACGGTAGGGAATGATTCTCGAGGAGTACACATCCTTATCATTGGAAAAGATCACTCCAGGTGAACGGTGTATCTGACTGACAACAACCCGTTCGGCTCCATTGATGATGAAGGTTCCCCGATCTGTCATCATGGGGATATCCCCAAAGAAGATCTCCTTCTCCCTCATCTCACCAGTAGAAAATTCAAGACTGATCGTGACTTTGATAGGCACACTATAGGAGCGGCCTTTTTTCTTGCACTCGGCTTGCGTGAACTTGATGTTATCATAATCAATAGTATACCCCTTATATGCAAGACGCATCTCACCATTAGGGCTATCTATCGGAAATGTAGCTTGGAAGACTTCTTCAAGACCTGACGCAGATTCAGGGGGCAAACCCTGCTTGAAACGTTCAAGCTGTAGAAATCTCTCATAGGAATCAAGCTGAATCCCGATAAGGTTGGGCAGTTCACAGACTTCTTGGAAATCAGAACCGATGTACGTGCGTGTTATGGATTTGCCTTTGGCAACCATCATGTACCCTCCAGAGTCAATTGAGAAACAGACAGAATCCCCCCTTGGACAGAGGGAAACGAAAGACACAACAGGCCACCGGTGTCTATCCGGTGGCTCAATGAATCGGGCTTACACCCGCTTACAAAAAACAGGAGCAGGGCCCTGACCCCAGAAGGGCAGGTCCCCACACGTAAGGTTAGTCAACCGGCTTGATCTCAACGGTGCAACTGGCAGCAATAAGCTTTTCCTTGACTGCTTCGGCATCAGCCTTGCTAACACTCTCCTTGATGACGGCATTTCCAGCCTCAACCAATTCCTTGGCTTCTTTGAGGCCAAGACCGGTAAGGGCGCGGACTTCCTTAATAGCTGCAATCTTCTTAGTAGGATCACAAGCCACGAGGATAACGTTAAATTCGGTGGGTTCTTCAACAGCTTCAGCTGCAGGACCAGCGGCTGGGCCTGAGGCGGCAGCAGCTGCAACAACACCGAACTTCTCTTCCATCATCTTTATCAAGTCAGAGACTTCCATGACGGACATGTTAGCGATAGATTCCAAAATTTCTTCTTTAGTAGCCATATTACCTTCTCCTTAAAATTGTATATACTGCACAGTCATAGCAGGTTACGAGTGAAGACTAGGACTGTGTTTAGTTCTCTTCGACAACTGGGGCAGCTTCTTCAACTGCTGCTCCACCTTGATTTCCTACATATGCGAGCATAGTTGCTGCAAGTTTCTGCACAGGGGCTTTCATGGTGCCCATCAACATTGAGATCAGCTCAAGCCTGCTTGGCAGCTTGCTGAAAGCCTCAATCTCTTCAGCACTCATGAAGGAACCATCAAGCAAAGCGCCCTTTATGATTAGGGGGGCGCCATCCTTGGCAGCCTGGAATAGATCTTTAGCAACAACGTTAGCCTCTTCGCCGCGAACCAATGCAATGGCAGTGGGGCCGACAAGCTGGTCATCAGAGGCCCTGTCAAGCTGAGTAAGGGCAATTTTGGCAAAACGGTTCTTAACAACACGATAGGCAGAATCCTTCTTCAGGAGATTTCTGCGAAGTGTAGTAATCTGTTCTACAGTCATACCTCGGTAATCGGTGAAGATATACCCAGTATACTGGGCAAACTCATCTTTCAGAGCTTTTACGGCTTCTTCCTTAGCGGGTGTAATACGAGTTTTATAATCCATAATCTGCTTCTCCTAGTTTACCGAAGGCGCCAAATCCTTCACGTTAACATGGACACCTGGGCCCATCGTGGAGGAAAGAGCTACGCTTACCAAGAAGTCTGCCTTTGCATCGGTAGGCTTCTTGCGGATGATTTCCTTGACAACTGCACGAGCATTTTCACTTACTTTTGCAGGATCCATGGAAACTTTACCAACGCCAAGGTGAACGACACTGGTCTTGTCAGAACGGAATTCGACACGACCTTTAGTCAGCTCTTCAAGAGCGCCCTTCAAGTCAAACGTAACAGTCTGGGTCTTGGGGTTAGGCATCAGGCCTCTGCGTCCGAGTATGGGTCCCAAACGACCGACGTCCTTCATCATGTCAGGAGTGGCAACTGCCACATCAAAATCCATCCAACCGCCACGAATCTTCTCAATGAGTTCGCTATCACCAACATAAGTTGCACCGGCATCAAGAGCTTCCTGTGCCTTTTCGCCTTTGGCGAAAACAAGGACACGCTTTTGTGCGGAGAACTGGTTGGGGAGCACTACCGTGTCACGGACACTTTGGCTCTTCTTGAGGGTCAGCTTTACAGAGATCTCGACTGTTTCGTCGAACTTTGCAAAGGCAACGTCCTTGACAAGAGTTGCTGCTTCATCGAAGGAATACAACTTCTCACGGTCGACCTTCTTAATACTTTCGCGATAATTCTTTCCGTGTTTCATCTTACTGCTCCACCTCTACGCCCATACTGCGAGCGGTTCCTGCAATGATCTTCTTGGCAGCCTCAATGTCATTTGCATTGAGATCCTCAAGCTTGGTCTGTGCAATCTCGGTAAGTTGTTCCTGTGTAATCTTGCCAATCTTAGTCTTGTTAGGTGTTCCACTTCCTTTGGTGATGCCGAGTGCCTTTTTGATAAGCACGGCAGCAGGAGGTGTCTTTAAGATAAAAGTAAAACTCTTATCCGCATACACAGTAATGATGACTGGAAGAATGAGTCCAGGTTCGTAGCTCTTCGTCTTTTCGTTGAACTCCTGAACAAACTTTGGGGCACTGACACCATGAGGTCCAAGCGCGGGCCCAATAGGGGGTGCCGGCGTAGCCTTCTGGGCAGGACACTGCAGTTTGACTACTGCAGTTACCTTTTTCTTTGCCATGTTTCTCTCCTTACGCGACACCCTGCCTGAGCTGGCGGATAATCCGGGTTCGCGCTGGTTTTAACGCCTGTCATACGATCAGGCTCCCACCTCAATCTACTTGAGGGAGTAAATGCATGAATAAACGGACTTGTTGTAAAAAAACGTACTACTTAATGCCCCTAGAGTCCAGTCCAGAACTCTTAGAGAATCTTTTCTACCTGAAGGAAATCCACCTCAACAGGAGTGGACCGACCAAAAATCCCGACGCTCACTCGCATGCGGGCCTTGTCAAGGTTCACTTCCTCAATGACACCGGTAAAGGTATCAAATGGTCCTTCAACAATACGAACCTGTTCTCCAACGGCAAAGGTCTGTTTTGGCTTAAAGACTTTTTCAGCCGGCAAATCGCCAGTTTTCTGAAAAATTCCCTTAACCTCACCTGAAGAAAGAGGCTTAGGCATCACACTGTCATTGGGTGTAACAAACCCGGTCACACCTTGAATTCTCTTTATGTGAGAACACCAGGTCTTCCAGCTGTTTTCAGGCAAATCGAGCTCGACAAGAATATAGCCAGGGAGTATTTTTCGCTTTACTTCGCGGCGAACACCATCCTTGACTTCAACTAGGGTTTCGAACGGAACCTTGACATCTGTGCAGACCATACTAAAATCCACATCAGTCTCTCGCATCTTATTTATGATGCGTTCAATTTTCTGTTCATATCCAGAATATGTATGTACTACGTACCAGCCCTTTGCCATGACACCGTCCTAAAAAATAAATAGTATACCCTTGAGAAGAAGAAAATCAACCAATCCAAGGAATACTGCGACGATCACAGTAGAAACCAGTACGACCTTAGTGGAAGAGACAACGGCTTCACGGGAGGGCCAGACAACTTTTTTAAGTTCCTGGTATGACTCCTTGAAATACTTAAACAGTTTCTTCATGTAAAGTCTCCTTTGGGGTAGAAAAATCAAGAAGCAGACAGGCCAGGAAGGATTCGAACCCTCAACATCCGGTTTTGGAGACCAGCGCTCTACCAATTGGAGCTACTGGCCTATTTGCTTCTCGATACAAAGTCCTTTCAGACCTATTTGATCTTTGCTTCGCGATGCAAGGTGTGCTTACGCTCAAACGGACAATACTTATTCAGCTCAAGCTTACCTTGCGTATTACGACGATTCTTCTCGGTCGTATAATTCTTTTCTTTACATTCGGTGCACTGCAGAGCAATTTTCTCTACGGGACCTTTTTTCTTCTTTTCACCCATCTGATGCTCCTCGGTGAGTATTCACCCAACTCTACTCCCAATTAGGGAATGAGAAAAAAAAGAGCCCTCGAACGGATTTGAACCGTTGACCCCCACCTTACCATGGTGGTGCTCTACCGACTGAGCTACAAGGGCATAGACAGCACAACAGAAATCTCTATCAAAACATACCTGTGACGTGCAGAAGCAAACTTACCAGAGCTAGAATAATTTGTCAATACGCACCAAACATTTTCGCCCCCATATTACAGCTGGTTGCCCACAAGTTGTCAATCGTATATAGTTTTTATGAATCAAATATCCTATTTACAAGGAGTTCATCTCAATGAACGATAAATTGAACACACGATTTGGGCACACGCCCCCTGAATTGGCACAGGCTTTTGCCGAACACCTCAAATACGACCAAGATGCAGATATTTACCATACGACCCAAGAAGACAGATATGCAGCCCTTGCTCTCACTATCCGTGACAGGATCATCCACCAGTGGGACCTTAGTAGAAAAACCCAAAGGGTCGCGAATGCCAAAAGGATTAACTACCTCTCCCTGGAATTTCTCATGGGAAGGGCAATGACCAACAACGTCATCAACTTAGGCATAGAGGAAGAACTGAAGGAGGCCCTTGCCTCCCTCGGATATACGTATGAGGAGCTCTCCGACATCGAACACGATGCCGGACTGGGAAATGGAGGACTGGGACGACTGGCCGCTTGCTTTCTCGACTCACTAGCTACACTGGAATATCCGGCATATGGGTATGGCATTCGCTATAACTATGGTATTTTCCGCCAGCAGATAAAGAACGGGTGGCAGGTCGAACAGCCAGACAACTGGCTCAGATATGGGAACCCTTGGGAAATAGAACGCCATGACGTCGCCTTTACCGTCCAGTTTGGCGGGGAGGTCCACCTTATCCGTGAAAAGGGCAGGGACAACTTTAAATGGATTGGCGGCGAGCAGGTCATTGGAGTCGCCTACGACATGCCCATCATCGGCTATGGCTGTAAGACTGTGAACACTCTCAGGCTCTGGTCTGCAACAAGCCCTGAGGAATTTGATTTCCACGAGTTCAACGAAGGTGATTATACAGAAGCGGTCCGTTCGAAGATTTCTGCAGAGAACCTCTCTCAGGTTCTCTACCCCAATGATACTCTCTATATGGGAAAAGAGCTTCGCCTGAAGCAACAATACTTCTTTGTAGCTTGTTCGCTTGCTGATATCGTGAGGACTTTCAAGCGGGAAAATCGCAAATGGTCAGAGTTTACTGACTTTGCCGCTATCCAACTCAATGATACCCACCCCTCTCTGGCAATTCCTGAAATGATGCGCATTCTCTTGGACGAGGAAAATCTTGCTTGGGACGAAGCATGGGCTATCACCAACAGCGTGATGGGATACACCAACCATACGCTCATGCCAGAAGCATTGGAGAAGTGGTCACTGCCCATGTTGCAGTCAATCCTGCCCAGACACCTACAAATCATCTACGAAATCAACCACAGGTTCATGCAGTCAGCGGTATCCTTCTTCCCCCTGCAGCCCCAGGTACTCCGACAAATCAGCATTATTGAGGAATCGAATCCCAAACAGATACGCATGGCAAACCTTGCCATCATTGGTAGCCACAGCACCAACGGTGTTGCAAAGCTGCACTCAGAGCTACTCAAGCGTTCAATGTTTCCACAGTTCAACACCATCTACCCAGACAGGTTCAACAACAAGACAAACGGAATCACACAGCGCCGCTGGCTTCTTGATGCAAACCCAAGGTTGGCAGAGAAAATTACCGAAGCAATCGGTGATGGCTGGATAACAGATTACAGCCAGATATCCAAGCTTACCCCCTTTGCAAACGACAAGAGCTTTGTTGCTGATTTTGCAAAAATCAAGCTGGAAAACAAGATTAAGGCCGCAGCATTCCTCAAGAAGGACTGTGGGATACTCATCGACCCCAATACTCTCTTTGATGTTCAGGTGAAACGCATACACGAGTACAAACGCCAGTTGCTTAATGCCCTGAACATCATGTTGATATACAACGACATAAAAAAGGGTGGGGAAGCGACCAAGGACATGCCCCCGATGACCTTCCTCTTCGGTGGAAAGGCCGCCCCCGGCTATGTCAACGCAAAACTCATCATCA
>DMAO01000170.1 GCA_003446545.1 Sphaerochaeta sp. | reverse complement strand
CTGACAAACTTGAACCTCTTCAAGGCCGAAATGTAATAAAAGATAGGTCCTTTGTCTTTACACAAAAGTCATTATCTGGTAATTTGGCTAAGGTTGAAGTCCTAATCGCAATTACCTTGCAATTATGCTCACGGGTAAGCCGTTGCCCGTGCAAGGGTAGCCTTGACTTTAACAGGCCTCATTTCGGCCAACGAATGAATTTATTTGGATAAGGTGGATATAGCTATGGCTCGTAGATGTGAGATTTGCGGAAAAGGAACGATTGCAGGAAATAGTGTTCCAAGAAAAGGTCAGGCCAAGAAGAAAGGCGGCGTAGGCCAACACATTGGCGTAACCACAAAACGCACATTCCGCCCCAATCTTGTGACAGTCAAGACTTTGATCAAGGGTACACCACGTAGTATCAAGATCTGTACTCGTTGCCTTAGGAGCGGAAAGGTCGAGAAAATCGTATAACTTCTAGTGTACGGTACTCGAACATGAAGAGCCCTGAGGGGCTCTTTTTTAGTATCTGCTACAATGATTCTCTCGTCCTGAAGGTGAGGACAGGGAAGAAGTGTATAAACGCTTCTGGGCGATGCCAAGTACAGTAGTCTTTTTTACGCTTCTCCGATAAGGTACATGCTATGGGAGGGCACTTTTGGTGAATACTATCAGAATACATGCTGTTGAAGGCTCTAATTTGGTCTCGGCAAGTGGTTGCGAAAAGCTTGTCAGTATTTTTGAGACACAGAAAGAGAGCCATCAGGTTTTTGTCATCGCTCCCTTGAGAGATGCTTCCTTGGATTTGGGAACCCTTCTCACTCATGCCCAGAGTCACGATGAAAGGCTCTGGTCTGAGCTGGAAAGGACCTTCTCCCTCTGGACAGAGCTCACCGAGAAAGTGCTCTCTCCCCTTGCAGGAGAAAAGGTGCAACAACGCATCAAGCAGGGTTTTTCTGAGATGGAAGATCTGTTGCGTGCTGTATGGCTTGTCGAGGACATCTCCCTCGGGTCCCAACAGTATATTGACAAGGTGCTTGGCTCTTGGGTCGCTGACATCTGTTGCCATTTCTTTGCTTCCTCAGGCATTACCTCAGACCTGCTTGAATTCCCCGCCACCATGCAGATGACAGAGATCAAGGCTCAGGCACTCTTTGTCTATGGGAAACTTCCCCAGGCGGAGAAGAGTGACCCGCATGAGGGTGTCAGCGAATATGCTGCGGCCTTGCTTGGTTCTCGGCTTGGTTCTTGTGGAGTCACCTTCTGGAATACAACTTCCCTGCTTAGAAACGCTGATATAACAGAGGTTCCCTCATCACTGGTCATACCCTCTCTTTCCTACTCTGAAGCCACCGAGCTTTCTTTCTTTGGTGCCCCTATCGTCCATCCCCAGGCGCTCCTGCCTGCAATGAATGCATCAATAGACGTGCAGCTGAAGTGGTGGGGTGATGTCACAGCAAAGGGCAGTGTCATCTCAAGTAAAGGTATCAACGGTTCATCCAATAAGGTGAAAGGGTTCAGCACCATCTGTGATGTGGCCCTCATCAACGTGGTAGGGGCTGGTATGAGTGGGGTTATCGGCATAGCAGGACGACTCTTCAGCGCCATGCGAAAGGCTTCCATTTCAGTTATCCTCATCAGCCAGGCATCGAGCGAGTACTCCATCTGTTTTGCCGTGCCCGAGTCCCAGAAGGATCTTGCCTGCATTACTGCACGGGAGGCCTTTTCACACGAGTTGCACGACCGTCTGATCAACAGCATCGAGGCGGAAGGCGAGTGTGTCATCCTCGCTGCGGTTGGCGAGCAGATGACCGGCCAGGCTGGGGTCGCCGGGAAATTCTTCTCTTCCCTAGGTAAGGCAGGAGTAAATGTCATAGCCATCGCCCAGGGTTCCAGCGAAACCAATATCAGTGCAGTCATCAAGGCAAAAGACTCTAAGAAGGCCTTGCGAGCCTTGCATGCTCGCTTCTTCCTTTCCAAGCAGGCCATCTCTGTTGGAATTTTCGGACCCGGCAACATCGGCGGAACCCTTCTTGACCAGATAGCCAGCGAGACACTCAGGCTGAGGGACCAGTTTGGTCTCGATATCCATATTCGTGGTATAGCAAACTCCAAGACCATGCTCCTTCACCAGGATGGCATTGACCTTGCCACCTGGAGAGAACAGCTTGCGACTGAGGCGGAACCTTTGGACGTCAAGAAGTTTGCCAAACACATAGGGGCGACCTACTTCCCCCATTCCCTCATCGTCGACTGTACCACCAGCAGGGCTCTGGCACGGGAGTATGTCACCTGGCTTGAAGGGGGGATTCATGTCATTACCCCGAACAAAAAAGCAGGGACAGAGCCCTATCCGTATTACCAGTCCCTGTTTGAGACGTGTTTGCGCACAGGCAGGCGCTTCCTGTACGAGACCACAGTAGGGGCCGGCTTGCCTGTCATCTGCACACTGAAGGACCTTGTGCAGACAGGAGATAGGATCCATCGTATCGAGGGTATCGTAAGTGGCACCCTTGCCTGGCTCTTCAACCAGTATGATGGATCAGTACCTTTCAGCACCCTGGTACGGAAGGCCAAGGAGATGGGCTATACTGAACCTGACCCCCGCGATGACCTCTCTGGTATGGATGTCGGTCGTAAGAGCGTCATCCTTGCAAGGGAGCTTGGCTACAAGGTTGAGGTGGGGGACATTCCCATTCAGAGCCTGGTTCCTGAACATCTGAGAGGCCTGAGCTTACAAGAATTCCTCGAAAGGCTTGAGGACATGGATGATCCTATCAAGGAATTGTACACCCAAGCCCAGGCAAAGGGTGAGAAGCTTCGGTATGTGGGTATTGTGGACAAGGATGGCAACTGTAGTGCCTCACTGCTTAGCTTCCCTCTGAATCATGCATTTGCCCAGGCTACAGGAACTGACAACGTCATCTGCTTCACCACGGACCGCTATTTGAGCCAACCCTTGGTTATCAAGGGACCAGGGGCGGGGCGCGCAGTAACTGCAGGTGGTGTATTCTCTGATATCTTACGACTGGCCGCCTACCTCGGCGCCAGAATTTAGGAGGTTCTCATGAAGTTTGTCTCAACACGAAACGCATCGGTGCAGGTCACAGCCAGCGAAGCGATACTGCAAGGGCTTGCCCCCGACGGTGGGCTCTATGTCCCTGAGTTCTTTCCCTCGTTAGGATTGATAAACATCCATGAGATATCCTCCTACCCTGAACTCGCCTTTGAGGTACTCACCCCTTTTTTCGGGGATGACATTCTCAAGGATGATCTTGCAGAAATCTGCCTCGATGCCTTCAACTTTCCCGTGCCTCTGGTCAAGCTCCAGGAGAAACAGATGGTCCTGGAGCTCTTTCATGGGCCGACAGCTGCCTTCAAGGACTTTGGTGCACGCTTTTTAGCCTCAGCAATGGAGAAACTCCTGGAGAAGCAGCCAAGGAAACTGACCATCCTGGTCGCCACCAGTGGCGACACAGGAGGGGCCGTTGCCTCTGCCTTTGCAGGACGTAAGGGCATCGATGTGAAGGTGCTCTTCCCCAAGGGTAGGGTTAGCAAACGCCAGCAACAGCAGCTGACCTGCTGGGGTGGTAACATCAAGGCATATGAGGTTGACGGCACCTTTGATGACTGCCAGAAGATGGTCAAGGACGCTTTCATGGATACCAAGCTCTCCAAAGAATGGGGCCTCAGCAGTGCCAATAGCATCAACCTGGGACGACTGCTTCCCCAGAGTGTCTACTATGTGTATGCGTCCTACCTGTACCAGGGAGCCTATGCTACCAAGCCGACCTTCATCATCCCCAGCGGGAATGTGGGCAACAGCTGTGGTGCCTACTGGGCCTTTAGCATGGGTGCTCCCATCGAGAGGATCACCCTAGCAGTCAATGCGAACAAGACCATCCCTGACTACCTCAGGGAAGGGGTATACAAACCAAGGCAGAGTATCTCCACCTTGGCAAATGCCATGGACGTGGGCGCCCCTAGCAATATGGAAAGGCTCTTCAACCTGTATGATGATATCGGAACCTTCCGAAAGATGGTCAGCGCCACATCTGTCACCGATGATGCCATTAAAGAAACAATCAAGGAAGTCTACAAAGAGACAGGCTACGTAATCTGCCCCCACACTGCAACTGCTGAGAGAGTGCGTAGGGACCTTCCCCTTCAGGATGACACCATTGTGGTCGCCACCGCCCACCCTGCCAAGTTTGAGGCAGTTGTGGAGCCCTTGATAGGAATCTCCGTCCCTGTCCCAGAGGGCCTAGCCTCCCTGCTTGCCAAGAAAAGCGAGTATACGAGTGTGGGATGCGACTATAGGGAACTGTTTGCAGACTAACTATGGTTACATGGGGTATAGAGGAATAGGAATGCACAAGCACCAAGAGCCTGTGATCAACTGACAAGGCTCTTGGGATGTTATATAAGCCCAGTGTGCGGAGAGCTTCCCATTCCTGATGAATTTGACCAACCTGACGATGAGGCTAGTCATTCCCATGATCCAGCCAATAGGATAGGGCAGGACGACAAGCCCCCACCCCATCGGGCGCCCCGTAGAGCCTCCGATCCCACCGGATGCCCTAAGCATCCACATCATGGAAAAACCCAATGCTATCAGAATGAGTACCAATCCTTCTTGTGATTCCGAAGATACTGGCACCGCTGATGAGTCTGAGTGTTCGCTGTATTCAGATCAGTTTCAGCTTCACTTTCCTGGAGTGTCGGTGGAGGTAGAGAGTCCCCCTTCCGTTGCGAATATCCTTGAGAATACCAGGTACATCAGTAGGCACTGTTGCCGCACAGTACGTGATGCCAAGATGGTCGTAGAGATTTGGTGAAGCGATCGTAGAGGGTCCCATCAAGATTGAAGGTAGGCTTGTGGTGCCCAGCTTCTCAAAAATTTCTTCGGTGCTGTTGGTTATGAGACTCGTTGCTGTCAGGATGAGGCCGTCTGCTTCCGCTCTTGCCCAGCTATAGAAGCTTTTTTCTTCGCCAATTTCTTTTCCTATATCGTAGGGGCGAACCTCGATACCCTGTTTTTCCAACTGGGTTATGATAGGTCCGAAATATCCTATCATGGCTACCTTGCTGCCCTTCTTCAGTTTCAGGTCACCCACGACGTCTCCATCATCAGTGTCCAAGCCCATGGCAAAGCTATGGTTAAGGGCATTTGCCAGGGCTATGACCAGGCAACGGATTAGAGGATTCTCGTCATGAATTCTTTCCAACAGTTGGATGGCTGGTCTGCCTTCGAATTCAGTGCTTTCTTTGAATACAGTACAAGTTCCACTTTTTTCTTTGGGTGTATAGCAGAGTCCACAGCTCCCATTGGTAAGGGTCAGTGCACTGTAGCCCAGTCCCAGATGAATCTCATCAATAGTTTCCAAGGCAGAGGAGGTCCTGAACTGCCTGAGTATGTTGTCGTTAAGTAGCATAAACATCTCCTATGCCCAATTGTACTGCATAAATTCCATTATGCAAGGAGAAATACAATCAAGAGCCACTCCATTTCTGGGGTGGCTCTTGATTGTATTACCATAGGTATGGTTTTTACTGTCAGGGCGCAATACAACAGCTCTCTCTCTCCCTCACTGCGATGACTGTCACAGCACCTTTCCCGAAGACAGATTCAAGATAGGTAGAGAATACGGTGAGCTTGTCGGTAGGAACATATGCCTGTATTGTTCCTGCAAACCCACCTCCATGGACGCGTACGGTAGCACTGTCACCAAGTACCTCCTTTGTCATGGCAATGCCGAGGCTGAGGCCCTGTTCCTGGGGATAGGTGGAGGGATAGAGGTTCTGTAAGAAGCAGAAGGAGCTTTCGCCACTAGAACGGACTTTGAGCAGGTAGGTTTGCATATCCTCTCGCTTAAGGGCTGAGAGCATGTCCGATACCCGTTCATTCTCGCCAAAGAAGTGGATGGCACGCAACAGGGCACGGTCATTATGTAGGTCCTTACGCAATTGGGGCAAAGCAGCGACAAAGGATTCTGCTCCCACTTCCCTCAGGTTCCGTTTGTTGAAGAGGCTTGCAACTTGACGCATCTCTTTGGGCACTAAGGCGTACTCTGGGGTGAGGTCTGCATGGTTGCCTCCAGTGTCAACAATGACCAAGTGGTAGCCATGTTTTTCAAAGGAGAAAGGGACAGGAGAGACAACAGGATTTTTTGCATCTTTGAAGTCTATGCTGACAATACCACCGCTAGCGCAGGCTACCTGGTCCATAAGGCCCGATGGTTTGCCAAAGTATTGATTCTCGCTGAACTGTCCGATGATGGCCAACTCGATAGGGGAGAGCCTGTCCTCGTTGAACAGGTGGTTGAAGATAGTAGCGCACAATACCTCAATAGCAGCAGAGGAAGAGAGTCCTGACCCCTTGAGGACACGGCTTGTGGTATTTGCCTGCCAGCCTCCGATGTCAATTCCTTTTTGCTTGAAAGAGAAGGCTATGCCACGGAGCAGGGCTT
>DMAO01000132.1 GCA_003446545.1 Sphaerochaeta sp. | reverse complement strand
ACAAGGCCCTAGAGCAAATACCCACTATTATCCTTGATAGACAGATACCTAGCCTCAACTTTGATACAGTACTGACAGACAACCTCTATGGAGTACGACAAGGAATCAAGGGCCTCATCAGGGAAGGTTTCCAACGCATTGGGTTCATAGGGGGAAGCCTCCATATCCCCACTGCAAAGGAGCGCTACCTTGGCTACAGACAAGCCATGCAGGAAGCAAATCTAGAAGTCGAAGACGAGTTTGTCTTTGTAGAGGGGCATATGGACCAGAAGAAGGGTTTCTCCCTCATGCACACAATATTGCAAAACCCAAATCATCCCCAAGCATTTTTTATTGCCAATGACATGCTGCATCTCGGAGCCACTACATACCTTATGGAGACATTCAGACCAGAAGACCGTCCTACTATTGTCTTTGCTAGCTTCGACTACCTATTCTACTCCCCCCTGTTGCAGTTTTGCCATTATGCTGTCTGCCAACCCTTGGAAGAGATAGGAAAATCAGTAGCAACACTGGTACTACGACGCCTAAAAGGTGACTGGTCAGACTACCCACAACAGATAGTCCATACCCCCGAAATTAAGGTAATGGTAACCAACGGAGGAATTCCAATACCGTAAAACAATTCAATTTTATTCTTTTTCCCTATAGTATTTCCTTGCCAAGGCAAGGGAAGGCTTGGTACAATGCAAATAAGAAGCGAGGAGGAGATACCACTATGGATATTTTTACTATTGCGATTCAGTTGGAACAGGAAGGAGTTGCTTTTTATGAGGATCTTGCTTCTCAGGCTACAACCAATGGCTTCAAATCTATCTTTACCATGTTGGCTAAAGATGAAAACAATCACATAAAGGTCTTCACCTCGCTCAAAAACAAGTCTGTGCCTGCTATGGTTCCCAGCAGTGTTGCTGAAGAAGCACAGGCAATTTTCAAGCAATTCAAACAGGATGACTACCTCAAAGAGGCTCCTCAAGTCAGCATGTATGAAAAGGCATTGGAGATTGAGCAGAAGAGCATTGAGCTCTATACCTCCCATCTTGCTGACCTGGAGGACGCTGAGGAGCAAAAGGCAGTCAAGAGAATATTGGCAGAAGAGAAGAAGCACTATGAGACCTTGGATGAACTGGTAAAATTGGTAAGCCGTCCTCAGAGATGGGTTGAGAATGCCGAGTTCGGAAAGCGTGAGGATTATTGATGTTCCTGCTGGCTGTATGAAGATGAGTACTAGAGTCTTTGGATGACAGTACTCATTCTCTAGATAGTGTCTTTCTCATTAACTTACTACCTGAAGTGAAGATGCAAGGAAGAGATATCCTGTTGTCGATTGCCATCAGGAGGATGGGATAGTACGTTCATGCTTCTTGCCCCTGGTAGAACTCACAGCGTCCCTTGAATTCACACTTCTCACAAGCGGTACCCGGGCACTGCTGAAAATCAAGTTCCACAGACTCCAGCTGCTCAACATGCCAGCTTAGGTCATCTATCAGAGCTTTGACATCCTTCAGATGCTGCAGTTCCCGGCTCAATAATTTTCGGTACTGCTTGAGAAGCTCAAGACGACGCTTCTGACCGGTGGAATCCTCATTTCCCAATCGGATAATCTCAGCAATCTCATCAAGGCAGAGGCCATACCTCTTCAGCTGAAGGATTCGGTTCAAGTAGACCAAATCCTCATCACTATAGTACCGCTGTCCCCCATCCTGCCGATCCTGGGTTTTCAGCAGGCCAAGGGCCTCATAGTATCGCACTGTCCTAGCGGTGACCCCTGCCTTACGGGCGAGTTCCCCTATCCTATACCTTCTCTCTGCCACGGCTTCCTCTCTGTTGCTTTTTCAAGATCAAATACTGCTATAACAACTATCATGGAAGCGATGTCATTGCAAGTGCAATACCCCCTCATCAAGTGAATTGGGTCAAGCATCTCTTCTTTGAATGCGATGTAACACTCTCAGAATGGGGGCAGTAAGGCTTTTTTGGAACAAATGGGTGGTATGGTATTTTTCTTGACAGTCCACCAAGGTAGGCCCAAACTATGAGTAGGACAAAGCTAACGTTTTACGTCAAGTTTAAAAATCGAGGAAAGCCATGAAAAGTGCATATATCACAGAAGCAAACCATGTTGAGATACGACAGACTGAACGTCCTGTTCCTCGCCACACTGAACTGTTGGTAAAGATTGCATTTTGCGGGATCTGTACCTTGGAACAAAGGCTCTTTACAGGAGAGCGAACCATATACTTCCCTATTGTCGCTGGCCATGAAGCCTCGGCAACTGTTGTTGCAATCGGGAGTGAAGTAGTTTCAAAGCATACCATCGGAGACCATGTGGCCCTCGATCTGGTCAATCGTTGTCATATCTGCCCAGAGTGCCTTTCAGGCAACTCCAACCTTTGCGAAAACAGATTCAGCAAAGGACAGCATATTTTGGGGGCCTTCTCCGAATACATGACCGTTCGTGCTGAACAGGCACATATCCTGCCCAAGGAGCTCCCCCTTGCCACAGCAGCTCTTACAGAACCCCTTGCCTGCGCCATACGATCATTGAAGAAAGTCAGCCTGCAGCTCGGGGATACCCTGCTTATCTGTGGAGCAGGAACCATGGGCCTGCTCCATATGAAGTTAGGTATGGCAATGGGAGCTAAGGTAATCATGTGTGACATAGACAAAAACAGATTACAGGATGCCCAAAGAATGGGCTGCTTTGCAGCCCTTGATGCCTCTGATAGTGAATATCTAATTGGGCAAGTGAAAAATCTCTCTGGGGGAAGGGGAGTTGATTGCTGTATCATAACCTCACCATCGAAGGATGCTGCGAATCTGGCCTTCCAAGTCCTAGCCCCTGCTGGTAGGGTAAATGTGTTCACTTCCTATGATGACAGGCCCGAGTTTCCCATAGATATGGACACTGTACACAGAAACGAATACCAGATTACAGGCTCTGAAGGACGAAGCGAGATTGATTTCACCCAAGCTGTAAGGGTATTATCAAACAAGACAATAGAGGTTGCAGACCTCATCAGCAAAACCTTCCCCTTGGCTTCCATCAGCGAAGCGATGGAAGCAGCTCTGGATAAAACAACCTATCGTGTACTGATAAAGGCGGACTAGACAATGATTCTGACAATAGATCTCGGTACAACAACCCTCAAAGCAGCTTTGTTCAGTGAAGCCGGAATCCTTTGTTCGACCAGCCACGCTACGATAGGTACACAACCAAACTACCATGAGATCAACCCCATCCTTTGGAGCAAAGCCCTAAGTACTGTCTGCAATGCACTCGGCAATCTTTCTCTGGTCAAGGCGGTTGTCATCAGTGGCAATGGCCCTACCCTGGTACCAGTATTAGGAAATCCTGAAAGCAAGGAAGGGGTGTTGTTTGCTAAGACAGGCATGGCAAGAACCTGGCTTGACCGGCGTCCTGTTGCAGAGAGTGCAGAAATTAGTGAGGTACTGGGTACCTTTGTCGACGCAGGCTTCTTCCTGCCAAAAGCCCTCTACCTTTTCCGCAATGAAAAACAGACCTATGAGGAGAGCCGGTGGCTTCTCTCCTCACACGAGTATCTTGACTATTTGCTTACAGGGGTAGCCAAGGCAATTATACACTCTGATGATTCCCAACAATGGTACTGGACAGAAAGTCTGGTAACCAAACTCGGAATGGACAAAGACAAATTCCCTCCCTTCTGTAACCCCGGGGAATTGATAGGCACTGTCACTGCCCTCGCCAGTAACACATTGGCTCTTCCTGTCGGCACCCCGGTTTTTGCAGGTGCCCCAGATTTCTATGTCTCAATCCTAGGGACTGGAACCGTGGAGGTTGGACAGGTTTGCAACAGATCAGGAACGTCAGAAGGAATCAATCTCTGTACGCGAAAGCCCTTAGCAGACCCTCGTCTGATGACCTACCACCATCCTGTTTCGCCCCTCTACAATGTATCAGGCATCATCTCCACCTCTGGTAAAGCGATAGAATGGGCCAAAAACCTTGTAGGTGACGGCGATGTATCCTTTAGTAAGCTCTATTCAACCATGGCGGAGGCAGAGCCAGGGTCCGGAGGAGTAGTGTTCCTACCTTACCTCAGTGGAGAACGTGCCCCTATCTGGGATCCCGATGCACGGGCAGTTTTCTCCGGACTGAATCTGGAGACAGGCAAGAGGGAGCTGTTGCGTTCAGTTGCTGAAGGGACCTGCTTTGCTATGCGGGATGTCATTACCGTTATGGAGGAGTTGGGATCCGAAGTCGGACAGCTGCGAATCACCGGAGGCCCAAGCGAAAGTGATTTCATGAACCAGCTCAAGGCGGACATAACAGGGAGAGAAGTGCTGATCCCTGCCATGCAGGATGCCGAGCTTGTGGGCTGTCTCATCATTGCCCTGAAAGCCCTTGGGCACTTTGCTTCCTACAGGGAAGCTTCGCATGCTGTGGTACAGACAAAACACCTCTTCATACCAGAGCCAAAACTCCAAAAGGTCTATGACGAATTGTTCGCAACCTACAGAAGCCTCAAACCAAAGAAGGAGTAAGCAAATGCTATCAGGACTCACCCTACGCAAACAGGCAATTTTTGACAAACAGGATGGCAGGGCCGTCATCATTGCCCTGGACCATGGCTCCATCGCAGGACCCATGCCGGGGATTACAAACCCACGCTCAATTGTCAAAGCGTGTGTTGATGCAAAGGTCGATGGCATCCTTACCACCAAAGGCATTGTCGATGCATCGTTAGGAGAATGGGATAGACAGACCTCATTGGTCTTGCGCCTAACCGGTGGCTTCACTGTTCTGGGTGGAAGGTTTGAAGAGGAGATGATTGTCGAGCCCGAGACAGCAATCGCCTACGGCTCATCATGTGCTGCCATCACAGTCAAATTCGGCCATGAGCGGGAAGGCTACTTCATCAGGCAAGCCTCCCTTGCCATAGACCGCTGTCACCGCCTTGGATTGCCTGTCATGCTGGAAGCTATGGCAAAGGGAACCATAGGGGGGAAGGAGTTTGCCCCCCATGAGAGTGAGGCAATCAGGATGGTAGCTCGCATGGGAGCCGAGATCGGAGCAGATCTCATCAAGACCTACTACACAGGAAGCGTTGAATCCTTCGCCCGTGTTGTTGAGGGATGCCCTGTGCCCATTGTCATTCTTGGGGGATCCAAGAACGATTCGGTTCGAGTCGTGTTCCAGACTATCTATGACTCATTGCAGGCTGGAGGAAGCGGAATCGCTATGGGAAGAAATATCTGGTCTTTTGGAAATGTAGAAGCCATGATAAATGCAGTTAATGGGCTAGTTCATGGCCATTGGGGTGTAGACAAGGCTCTGGCAAAGGTAGAAGCTTAGAGGTGCAGGCCACTGCAATTTTTTACCTGGCACTAAGGAGCATATAATGAAAAAAATAATCAGTATGTCACTACTCTTTGGCATAGTTCTCTCTCTTGCTGTAGCTGCAGGAAATATGGAGAAGGAGATACCAAATACACCTTCTCTCTCAGTCTTGGTATATATTGCCGGAGTGACTGCAGGAAGCCCTCCCTACGAAGCCCTAGCTGAAGGAGCTACAGAGTTCGCCTCTGAAAACCAAAATATTACAGTGAAGGTATATGAGGCTGGCTTCAACCAGGCACAGTGGGAAGAGCAGCTCACTTCCTTGGTAGCTACCGGGGAATATGATCTGGTATTGACGTCCAACCCCTCCTTGCCGGAAATCTGTGCATCCATCGGTAAGAAATTTCCCAAACAGAAGTTTGTTATCACCGATGCCTTTATGGAAGGGAATCCACAGATACGGACCTATCTCTTCAACCAGTATGAACAGTCCCTCTACCTGGGCTATCTTGCAGGTTTGGTGACCACCAGCAACATGAGCCATGCAAACAAGGATTTAAAAATCGGATTCATTGTTGCCCAAGAGTATCCTTTGCTGAACAAGCATATGCTACCAGGCTTCCTCGATGGTGCAAGGATGGTAA
Organism: Sphaerochaeta sp.; assembly: GCA_003446545.1. GTDB lineage: Bacteria > Spirochaetota > Spirochaetia > Sphaerochaetales > Sphaerochaetaceae > Sphaerochaeta. The sequence goes on along the minus strand of DMAO01000132.1, from coordinate 6,348 downwards.
ATCCAAACATTGAACTGGATTTCCGGGTCATTGGCAACTGGTTCGATGCCAATAAGACTGCCGATCTTGCTACCAGTATGAAAAATGCAGGCGTTGATGTCTTTGCAGCCATCGCCGGTGGTGCTGCCCAAGGGCTGTTCAAGGTAGCCAAGGAACAGGGTGCCTATATTGTCTTCCACAATAGCAATGAGTACAAAAATGCACCGGGTTATGTGGTAGGCTGTGGTTCAATGGAACAGAAAAAGCTGACCAAGGAAATTCTGAAAAATGCACTCAGTGGAACCATAGAATATGGGGCTGCCTCCATTGTCGGCGCACAAGACGGGTATCTGGGTTTCTTTGCTGATGATCCTGCATATACCAACAACCTTCCCGAAACCATCAGGGTTCAGTTCAATGCATTCATGGACGACATCTATAAGGGCAAGATTGCCTATACTCTGCCTGCCCTGTAAGAAATACGTGTTTTCCAAGGAGTGATGCTATTGGAACTTGCTGTTGAGATGCGCAATATCACTAAGACATATCCAGAAAATAACCTCCGTGCCAATGATGGGATAGATTTTTCATTACGAAAGGGAGAGATTCTCTGTCTTGCAGGTGAGAACGGAGCTGGAAAGACAACCCTGATGAAAGTGCTGTATGGCCTCGAGAGCCATGAGAAAGGCACTATTAGGATACGGGGCAACCAAGAGAACATAAGCTCTCCCTTGGTTGCCAACCGTCTGGGAATTGGTATGGTCCACCAGCACTTTATGCTTGTGGAGGATTTTACCGTTGCCCAGAATGTTGTCATGGGCATCGAGCCACGAAAGTATGGCATTGCCTATGACCTGAAAAAAGCAGTCTCCCTAGTCAATGAGGCGATTGCCCACCACCATTTCTCCATTGAGGCAGACATGTTGGTACGGAACCTTACCGTCGGGCAAAAGCAACAGGTTGAAATCATCAAGATGCTCTATAGGGATGTTGATATCCTCATCCTAGACGAACCGACGACCGTTCTCACCGAACTAGAGATTGAAGCCCTGTTCTCATCCCTCAAACAACTTGCAAAAAGGGGCAAGTCACTGATTCTCATTACCCACAAGCTCAAGGAGATCATAGCCATAAGTGACCGTGTGGTTGTCATGCGACAAGGAAAGATGCTTGGCACCTATGAGACAAAGGATGTAAATGAACAGCAGATCTCAGCTTTGATGATGGGTAAGAGCATATCGCTCTCCATCAAGCATGCAAAGCGAACCGATGAGAGTCAACCTGTTATAGAATGCAAGAAAATAACCGTTCTCAGACAAGGCCAAGAGAGACCCTTACTCAAAGACCTCAATTTCACAGCCTACTCTGGGGAAATATTAGGCTTTGCGGGAGTCAGCGGTAACGGATTGGGAGTCCTTGAAGCAGTGCTAGGAGGGTTCATCCCTGTCTTCGATGGGAAAATCCTGCATGACGGAAATGACATTACCAATATTGGAACCGCCCAACTTCGTAGGCAAGGCCTTGCCTACGTTCCTTCCGACAGACTACAGATAGGCAGTTCCCTCAAGGCGAGTGTACAGGAGAACATTATTGTAGGAGAGAGCAGATCCTTCCGAAAAAATGGATTTATCGATCAGAGACAGGTCACTAAACACACCAACGACCTATTGGAAAAATACTCCACCAAGGGTACGGCCCAGATGCCTATCGGTACCATGTCAGGGGGGAACATCCAGAAAGTGATTCTGGCCAGGGAGATAGAACGCTACCAGGACTACATCGTTTTCTCAGAACCCACCTGGGGTCTCGATATTGCCAGCAGCCAGTTTGTATACGAGCAGATGGCATCTCTTCGGGACAAAGGGGCAGCGGTAATCCTCATTTCTTCCAATCTCGATGAGATCCTTACAATCTCTGATAGGATTATCGTACTGTACAGGGGAACAAGGGTTGCCTCTTTTGTCGGTGATGAGGCAAGGAACCTTTCCAAGGAAGAGATTGGGGAATACATGCTGGGCATCAGAAAGCAAGGGGCTTCGCATGTCTGAGAAAAGAAATCCAACAAGCAAAAATGCATTCCCCACCCTAAAAGAAAGTATCGGAAGTCTCCTGATTGTCCTGATAGCACTCTCCGGGGTGATAATCCTATCCTTCCTACTCAGCAAGACCCCGTCCAAGACCCTTAGGTACTTTTTTCTAGGTCCTCTGCAGAACGCCTACTATTTTGGCAATATGCTCAATGGGGCTATCCCACTGATATTTGGAGGCTTGGGGATATCCCTTGCCATGAGGTCGGGCAACTTCAACCTAGGAGGGGAAGGCCAGATTTACAGTGGGGCCCTGGCAACCACCCTTTTTGCACTCTACCTTGCGCCCCTTGGTGTGGTTGGAGCCATCCTTGCCCTCTTCATAGGGGCATTTGTAGCAGGAGGCCTTGCAGGCCTTTCGGGATACCTGCGCATGAAATGGGATACCAGCGAACTCATAACCTCATTTCTGATTTCCAATGCTGTGGTGTTGGTGGTGAACTATCTAATAGCCGGGCCTTTCATGGACCCTTCCACCAGTCTGATAGCAACTAGGAAAATCCCAGAATCTTTCAGGCTTCCGGTATTGCTTCCCCCTTCAAGCCTCAGTACTGCCCTGTTCTTTGCACTGGTTGCTGTCATTATAGTTCATATTTACCTCTACAAGACAAAAAGCGGGTATCAGCTACGGATGACAGGACTCAACAGCCGATTTGCCAAGTATGGGGGGATCAATACTAGGAAATTTATCGTACTACCCATGTTTCTCAGTGGGTTCCTGTATGGCCTCGGTGGCGGTTTTGCCATCTACGGGACCTATTTCTCCAGCATTAAGGAATTTTCGGCCGGCATGGGGTGGAATGGTCTGGCTGTCGCCCTGATTGCAAAAAACAAGCCATCAATGGTGATACCTGCTGCCCTGTTCTTTTCCTACATAGAAGCTGGGGCACGAAGTGCCATGTTACATTCCGATGTCACCTTCGAAATAGCAGCCATAGTGCAGTCAATCGTATTCTTCCTTATCAGCAGTGAAGTCTTGTTCACCCTGTTTGAAAAGAAGAGGAGGTACTCCTGATGCAATTCACCATCCCCATGCTCCATAGTGCGATAACCATCATGACCCCTTTGCTGCTTGCCTCAATGGGAGGCCTCTTCACCGAGCTCTCAGGCATGCTGAACATTGCCTTGGAGGGGTTGCTGCTCATGGGAGCTTTCTGTTCGATCATATTCTCCTATTACACAGCGAGCATGATACTGGGAACCTTGCTTGGTATCGTGTGCACCATGATCCTGTCAGCCATACTGGCCTCTGTTACCTTGAACCTAAAGGCCAACGTTTTCATCACAGGCCTTGCCGTAAACCTATTCGCCTCAGGCATGACGGTTGTACTCTCGTTTGCCTTGTTTGCCAATAAAGGGGTTGTTGTCTTTGACAACATCCCCCCCCTCCCCCTCTTGGGGACACCAGAGTTGGCAAAGATCCCAATACTCGGTGATATCTTTATCGGACACTCTGCCTTTGTCTACCTCAGTTGGCTATTGCTTGCCCTCTGTTATTTCGTCCTCTACAGGACCCCCTTTGGCTTTCGGATTCGTGCGACGGGGTTGCACCCGGAGGCACTCTCCTCATTGGGCATGCGTCCAAACCGGTACCGATTCGCCTCCTTCCTCATCTCAGGGTTCACCTGTGGTCTTGGAGGGGCCCTACTGACCCTAAACCTAGGGGCTTTTGTTCCTAACATCACTGCAGGAAAAGGGTGGATAGCCCTTGTGGTAATCTTCTTAGGAAACAAGAAACCTATCGGCCTGCTTATTGCAGCCTTCATCTTTGGCCTTGCTGATGCCTTCTCCAACTATGCACAAGGGGCTTTGAACATACCCTCTGACTTCATCCTAGCCATACCCTATATATTCACCCTCCTGGCAATGATAGGCTCATCTATCTATGCAAATAAGAAAGGGGCGATCGAGTCGTAGGGACAGAAGAACGCCATTACCAAATTGGAAGAATCATATCCCTCGCCATACACTCCCCGAGAAATACGAAAATTGGCCTCGTGGTGATCTCGCTGACAACTGTCCTTGTCCTTCAACAGGTACACCAAGGCGTCTTCGGCTCGTATGCCGTCGATGCCCGGAGCCCCATCGTTGGAGCCGACCTTCTCTCAAAGCGTGGTGTTCGGCACCCACAGCGGACTTTCACCACCTAGGTATTGCCCCATGCTGGGCAAACCAAATATGCCCGCCTCTATGTAGAAGCGGGCATATCACTACAATACCTCTGTAAAAAAATGAATCCAACATACCCTATAGAACGTCCCACCCCCCTACTTCAGGGAGAGAGCAGCCTCATACACAGCATTGGCAGTAATGTGGAAATGCTCATACAGCTTGTCAGCAGGAGCAGACTCCCCAAAGCTGTGCATGCCGATGATCGTGCCATCGAGACCCACATACTTGAACCAGTAGTCGGTCCAAGCTGCCTCAACTGCGACTCTCTTCCGAACAGAGAATGGTAACACACTTTCACGGTATGCTTCATCCTGCGCCTCAAAGACCTCACATGAGGGCATCGATACGACTCGCACTTTCTTGCCATCCTTGCCCAAGCGCCTAGCCGCCTGCATGGCAAGATCCAATTCAGATCCCGTACCGATCAGGATAATTTCAGGCTTGCCCTTGGACTCCCAAATGACATAGCCACCCTTACTGATCGCCTGGACCTGCTCATCCGTACGATCCTGAGGCACCAAGTTCTGGCGACTCAGAAGCAAGGAGGTAGGCCCATCCTTACGCTTGAGGGCAGACTTCCAGGCAACAGCAGTCTCCACAGCATCAGCGGGTCTCCATACGACCATATTGGGAGTCATGCGCAAGGTTGCAGCCTGTTCGACTGCCTGGTGGGTGGGACCGTCTTCCCCTAGGCCGATCGAGTCATGGGTGAATACTTGGATAACAGGCAACTTCATGATAGCTGACATCCTGATCGCATTGCGGGCATACTCCATAAATATCAGGAATGTCCCGCCATAGGGGACAAAGCCACCATGCAAGGCTATGCCGTTAAGAATGGCCATCATGCCAAACTCCCTAACTCCAAAGTGTAGGTAATTGCCTTTACTCTCATCAACGTCGTAACTCTCTGAGGCTTTGCCTTGAGTCAGATTGGAAGGGGTCAGGTCAGCAGATCCTCCTATCAGTTCAGGCATAAAGGCGCTTATCTGGTCCAATATAAGCTGGGAGGCCTTGCGTGAAGCCACATTGAGCTTGTCCTTTTGCCACGTGACAATCATCTCGTCAAGTTTGTCTTCCCATCCATCAGGATACACGCCCTGTATTCTACGTTCAAACTCAGCGGCTTCACTGGGGTACTGCTTCTTGTATTCTGCAAAGAGATCATTCCACTCTCTTTCCAACTCTGCACCCTGTTTTGTAAAGTCCCAATCCTCATACATCTCCTCTGGAACATAGAATCGTTCTTCATACTTCCATCCGAGTTGTTTCCTAGCCAAAGAGACTTCCTCATCTCCAAGAGCCGCCCCATGGCTTGAAGCCTTACCCTGCTTATTGGGCGAGCCAAAGCCAATGATCGTATTGCAGATAATCAAGGTGGGTTGGTCTGTATTGGCTTTAGCCTTGGTAATTGCCTTGCCTATCGCATAGGGATCATGCCCATTGACATCGGCTATGACCTGCCAGCCATAGGAGGAGAACCTCTGCGCGGTATCATCGGTAAACCAGCCAGTAATCTCCCCATCTATGGAGATGCCGTTACTGTCATACAAGACTATGAGCTTGCTCAGCTTCCAGGTCCCTGCAAGGGAGGCTGCCTCATGGGAGATGCCTTCCATCAGACATCCATCACCTACGAAGACATAGGTGTAATGGTCAATAATAGGAAGGCCCTTCTTGTTGAAGGTTGCCGCAAGCTTCTTCTCTGCCAAGGCCATACCTACAGCATTGGCAAGCCCCTGTCCAAGAGGTCCTGTGGTAGTCTCTACCCCTGGGGTACGCTCCCTTTCAGGATGTCCTGGGGTTTTGGAGCCCAACTGACGGAACTGCTTCAAGTCATCAAGGGTCACATCATACCCAGTCAGATGCAAAAGGGAGTACAGGAGCATGGAGGCATGCCCGTTGGAAAGGACAAACCTATCACGGTTCTCCCAAGAGGGATTTTTCGGGTTGTAGCGCATAGTATGGCGAAAAAGCACTTCTGCAATATCTGCCATCCCCATAGGCGCTCCAGGGTGTCCTGAGTTAGCCTTTTGCACCCCGTCCATACTTAAAATGCGTATAGCATCGGCCAATTTCTTTTTGTCCATATGATTCTCCTCTGTTTTGC
>DMAO01000324.1 GCA_003446545.1 Sphaerochaeta sp. | reverse complement strand
TACCTGCAAGAAAATGTGTGTATCTGTGAGGATGCGGTGCTTATGAAGTGACTGCATCTTTGTTGTACCTCTTTAGGATTCCTTTCTTCTGTTCATCCATTGCCCACCGCCTTTGTTCTCAAGGGAGCTGGGGTCACCAGATGTATGAATATCTGGAAAAGGCGGTCACTGGCAACGGTAAGGGCGATGATGAGCAACATACCCAACAGCACCATATCAACCGAAGCCTGGCCAAGGCCTTCGAATATCAATACCCCAAGGCCATCCCCTCCGATAAGCTTGGCAAGGGTTGCATTGCCGATGGTCTGGATCAGGGCAACACGTATGCCATGCAGGACTCCCGGGGCGCCAAGAGGCAAACGCACCATTTTCCAGACCTGTAAGGGGGTCATACCCATCCCTTTGGCCGCTTGGATGACAGACTCCTCAATGCTGGAGAATGCAGTGAAACTGTACCTGATGATAGGATAGAGGGCATAGGTGCTCAAAGCTATGATGGCAGGGGTATTGCCGATGCCCTTGATGCCCATCTCCCGCAAAAAGGGAAATGTCCGTGACAGCGTCGACAAGGGTGTTATCAGAAGGCCAAACAGGGCAATGCCGGGGATGGTCTGAAGGATATTGAGGAAGGGAAAAATAACCTTCTTGGCTCGCTTGCTCTGAAAGCTTGCGAAGGCAAGGGGCAGTCCAATGGCGATGCTTATACCCAAACTGATGGAAGTAAGACGAATATGCGCGAGCACTTCCTGAGTAATGCGCTTTCCCAGGTTCCTCCCTTCCAGCACGATTCCCAATCGGTCATAGGAGCCTTGTGAAAAGACAAGAGCGACAGAACCGATGACAAGGACAATACCCACTGCATCATAGAGGGTGAACTTGTGTTTCATCAGGAAAATGATTATCACCGCTGTCAGGTAGAGGTACATCCCAGAAGCGGGACTATATCGTGCCAAGGGCCCGAGTGTTGTACCCACATCAGGGCCCACTATACCAAGGACCATAAGGGGAAAGAAAAGCCCCAAGACTCCAGAGAGGGTGAGCGTCAGTTCTGACAGCCAGCCTTTTTTGATGAATGCATAGAGAGCTATCAAGAGCGGGGGAAGCATCAGGGGCAGGGTACACAGCAGACTCAAGGAGGACAAGCCACTTGTAATCTCCTTCGAAATCCTATTTGCACGGGCAAGGTAAAAAGGGAAGAAAAAACTTATCAAAAACAGCAGCAGAACCACCGATGCAAGTTTCTGTTGAAATGTAAGTTGTCTATCAGCTCTAGTCACGATACCTCCATACAGGCCTCTTCTTGCAAGAGAGCAGATTCTTTTGCAATTTAGCCTATACTTGCTCTAAAGCGTATCCCTACAATATCAGTAGAAGAGAGCATAAGCAAGGATAGAAAAGAGTGATTAAGAACCTACTTACACTTGGCCTTTGATATATAATTTTTCATTAATATCTAATAATTGGTTACTATACCTATATATAGAAAACTTTATATCCAACGCAAGAGGTATTGAATACCATATAAACATCTTCTGCTGGCCTCTCGATTGTTGTACTAAAAGCCAGTAACTCCTAGTAATCCTCTTGTCTTTACCTCCAACCCCCTATATATTTTAGGAAGAAAATTTTCCAGCCGAACGATCAGAGGAGGGATCTCATGAAGAACTATGATGTCATTATCATTGGCACGGGACAAGCGACAGGAACAATCCTACCCACACTGCTAGCGATGAAAAAATCCGTTGCTATCGTGGAGGGTGACCGAACAGGAGGCAGTTGTGTCAACTGGGGTTGTACGCCAACCAAGGCCTTGGTCGCAAGTGCAAGAAATGCGCACATGATACGCCGATCACAAGATTTCGGGATACAGGTCTCTGACTTCACCGTTGATTTTCCCCAGGTAATGGATCGGATGAACTCCATCCGCGATACCGCATCTGAAGGCTTTACCGCATGGCTTGATGAGCAGACCGATTACTACCGCTGTTTTGGGAGGTTTGTCGATGCACACACCCTTGAAGTGGGCGACGAGAAAATTAGCGGTGATCAGATTATCATCCATACAGGAGCACGAGCTCGAGAGCTGGATGTACCTGGTATGGACAGTGTGCCTTGGCTCGACAACAAGCGCCTGCTGGGCCTTACCGAATTGCCGGAGCACCTGCTTATCATAGGAGGCTCCTACATAGGCATCGAGTTTGCCCAAATCTTCAGAAGATTCGGATCGAAGGTCACTATAATCGAGCATGCGCAGTCCCTCATCTCCCATGAAGACCCTGATGTGAGCAAAGAGGCTAAAATCATCCTGGAGAGTGAAGGTATTGAAGTTGCCCTCGCTTCTTCCGTCTCCAAAGTTGAGGAGATGCATGACGGTTCGATTACGCTTTCCTACCTCCAGGGAGGAAACGAGAAGCAGGTCGTGGGAAGCCACCTCCTGGTGGGGGCAGGCAGAATTCCCAACAGTGACAAGCTGGACCTGGAAAAGGCCTCTGTAAAGACCAACGAAAGGGGATACATTGAAGTTGATGAGCAGTGTCGGAGCAGTGTCCCCCATATCTTTGCACTGGGAGATGTGAATGGAAAGGGCGCCTTTACCCATACCTCAGTACATGACGGACAGGTATACCTCTCCACCCTTGCAGGGCCTGAGCGAAAGGTTTCCGACAGGATACCCATCTACTGTCTCTATATGGATCCTCCCCTTGCACGGGTTGGGCTTTCAGAGCATGAGGCAAGAAAGAAAGGGATACCCTTTCTTGTTACCAAAATGCAGATGGGTGCCATCAGCCGTGCGAAAGAGAAGAGTGAAACAAAAGGTTTCATCAAGGTTTTGGTCAGCAAAGATGATGACACCATTCTCGGAGCCGCTGTCTTTGGTGTTGGAGGGGATGAGATACTAGGAATGCTTGCTCTGGCCATGGAGGCCAAGCTGAGCTATAAGCACTTCCAAAACACTGTCCTACCCCATCCGACAGTCGCTGAGTTGATCCCATTCATGTTCAGCAATCTTTCCGAAGGGAAGGATGCATAAGAATAGTGATAATTCGGTTCTCCAACTGAAGCATTGTTGGAGGACAACAACGTACGGAGGTACACATGAAAAAGTTACTCATACAGGGATTTTCCCTTTTAGCCATGCTCGTATTTCTCGCGCTTCCCCTGTTCGCAGCAGGAAGCTCTGAAAAAGTCGGGAAGGTAGAAGTCACCGTAGGTTCCAAGATAGACACCGAAGGTGCCTTGCTTGGAACCATGATAGTCCTACTTTTGGAAGATGGAGGCTTCACTGTCATTGACAAGACAGGGACGGGGACCTCCCCTATCGTTCGCTCTGCAATCCTTGCAGGGGAGATAGACATCTATCCTGAATATACAGGGAACGGATATTACTTATTCCCTGACAAGTCTGATATTGCCTTGTGGAAAGACCTGCAGAAGGGATATGCAAAAGTATCTGAACTTGACCTCGCTGCGAACAATATCGTGTGGCTCGAGCCCTCTCCTGCCAACAATACCTGGGCCATATCAATACGCAGCGACCTCGCCGAATCAGCATCCCTGGCAACGCTTGAAGACCTGGCAACCTATATCAACAAGGGAGGGAAGTTCAAGCTTGCAGCCAGTGAGGAGTTCGTCTCTGACGAGCCAGCCCTTCCTAGCTTTGAGAAAGGGTATGGCTTCAAGCTTCGCAATGACCAGCTCTTGGTATTCGCCGGAGGGAACACCACTCTCACCGAACAGGCTGCCGCCTCAGGCCAGGAAGGGGTTAACGCCGCCATGGCCTATGGCACCGACGGCCAGCTAGCCGCCCTTGGTCTGAAGGTCCTCACCGATACCAAGCAGATACAGCCAGTGTATGCTCCTACTCCCATTATCAGAGGGGAGCTCCTACAGAAAAATCCTGAGATCAGGACCATTTTGGATCCGGTATTCAAGGGCCTTGACCTAGAGACCCTGCAGCGCCTGAACAGCAGCATATCAGTTAAGGGACAGTCCCCAAGGAATGTAGCCCAGGCCTATCTGAAGGAGAAGGGTTTCCTGTAATAGTATACGGGGTACGTAGCATTCCCTTGTGATATGGCGAACCTATATAGGGCAAGGCTATGCATTGGTACTAAGAAGGATGTACTGTCGGAAAGAGAAACCTCTTTCCGACAGTTTTGTATGTGCCTTTGCATACCTTTTCTTGAAATGGAAACGATACAAGCGTGGGTATCCTCCCTCCCTGCACTTCACACTTACCTGGAGACTTAGCTATGGATACAGCCTATGGTGATTCTCAACAGACTCAAGGTGAAGCAAGGCTTGGCACTGAACCCTATGAACCTATTCATTCCTGAAGGATTAACCAAACCGGCCTACCTTGACCTGACCGAATGCCTTTCTGAGATACAATCATCATAGGGGTGTTCAGATGGCCGTCCATCCCCCATCGACCAACAACAGCGTTCCTGTGACCATGTCAGCCCCATCACTGGCGAGATAGAGTACAGACGATGCAACATCCTCAATGGTGGCTACCCTTCCCCTGGGTATCTTGGAAAGTACGCCTGCAAGGAATTCGGGATTATCCAGCCTCTCAGCGGTACCCGGGGTACGGATAAACGTCGGCCCCACTGCGTTGACTGTGACACCCCTACCTGACCACTCAACTGCAAGTGTCTTGGTAAGCATGTTCACCCCACCTTTGGAGGCACAGTAGACAGCCTCATGGGGTATGGCAACAACAGAGGCCTGGCTACTGATGTTGATGATCCTTCCCCTTCCCCGCTTGAGCATTCCCGCACCTACAGCCTGGCAACAGAAGAAGGTACCCTTGAGGTTCAGGTCCATCATCCAGTCCCAATCCTGTTCGGTGATGTTCTCCGCAGGAATGGGGTTACCCATACCTGCATTGTTCACAAGGATTTCAATGCTTCCCATCTTCCTTTCCACCTCTTTCACACATGCCTTGATGGAAGGGACATCCCTGAGGTCAAGGGAAAAGACCTCACATATTCCGCCTCCCTCTCTGATCTCTTTTGCAAGGCTCTCCAGGTGTGCAACATCACGTGATGCGATTGCTACCTTTGCCCCTTCCTGGGCAAATATCTTTGCAAGCCCAAGGCCAAGGCCTTTGCTGGCTCCAGTGATAAGGGCGACCTTACCCTGGAGATCTGATCCGAACTTCTTCTGCATACGAGCCTCCTGTTGTAGGCCTACCCTACGGCAGAAGGCTCATGTAGTCAAGTTTCAGACCCTCTATCGTAGCTTGGTCAAGCATCCCAAGCTATCGTCAGTATTAGCTTTTCCTAATCGTTACACTCCTCCTTAAACGTCCCCAACCCCAGCATGCTCCGCCTGTAATACTCTGTCTTGTGATAGAGCTCATTAATGGCAGGGTCCACCATAGGACCTATTGAGGAGTGTTCGTCATAGCACTTTGCCGTAATCTGATCATTCTGTATCTGTACCCATGGCAAATTTCCCGTATGCACAAACCTGGTTAGGTCCCTTTGGATCTCCTGGGCTACGGCATAGATGGGATTCATGTCACGATCGAGGAGGAACATGGGTTGTATCAAATGGTTTTCCAGATTCCCAAATACATAGGGGAGGTCAGAGGCGTGCACAGCATGCATGCCCTGCATCTTCAAAGCCTTTGTCTCGAAATCAAAGCGGTACATCCACGTCGGACTATAGGCTGAACAGGCCTGGGCAAACCAGATGCTCGCTATCCGGAAGAGCAGGTCCGGGTACAAAAGGGAGCGTACCTGCTTCTCACCATACTTGGCCGTATAGGTATCCAGGAGCTCTTTTCTCAGATGCTCAGGTTCCAAGGCTATACCAACTTCAATCAAATTATTGAGTTTGAACAGATTGGCAAGGGGTTTTATGTTCATGAAGCCCATCTCTTCACCGGTAGTCCCTATCAGCAGGGGTTTGCCCTTTCCAGCCCCCGTAAGGGCAAGAGGTATGGGATACGCTTCAACCAGATTATGGTCACGGGTAAGGCGGTAGGTAGCGGCACCGAAACTATATTTTTTTGCAAAGGTATGTTGCAGGCCAACCAACTTTTGTGTAGAGAGGCTCTCCATCGTCTGTTTTGAGTCTATTTCAGCATATTCAAGGAATGCTTGCGAGGTTTCAAGACACTCCTCCTTGCTTTGCAGCTGTGTAGGTCCACCACTGAGAATGATGGCTTGGGCAAACAGGGGCTTAGCAGCCGCAATGGTGAAAAGGGTACAGACCATGGTTCCACCAGCCGACTGTCCCATGATGGTAACCCGAGAAGCATCCCCACCGAAATGGTGGATATGTGTTTTCACCCAAGTGAGCGCGAGCAAAACATCGGTGAGACCATTATTGCAGGTGTAGGAAGGGTCGAGGGAGGAAAAGTCACAAAAACCCCAAATGTTAAGTCGGTAGTTGATACTCACCACTACCATTTCCCCTTCTTTTGCAAGGTGCGATCCCTCATAGAAAGTTTCGCTTCCAGCCCCTTGCTTGAAGGAACCTCCATGGATGAAAAACAGGACAGGAAGAAGTTTCTTTTGCGTTATGGGTGTCCAGATATTCAGACAGAGGGAGTTATCCCCCATCTTCTTCCTTAACAAACCCTTTTGGGGGCAGATAGGACCATAGGAAGAGGCGTCGAACACACCTTGCCATTGTCCTATGGGCAAGGCAGGGGAAAAGCGAGTTGTAGGGGTGAGACTCTGTGCATAGGGTATTCCCTTGAAGCTGCAGACCTCACCTTTCTTAGTACCGCTGATAGTTCCTAGTGAAGTATGAACGATTGGAGTGGGTTCTGTCATGGCATGTTTCCTCTGCCTGCATGATACTCTGCTTGCCAGGAGAATACAAGTTTGGTTTTTTTTCTGGGTTTAGTAAGTTGCTTGTGTTTTGTCGGCACTCTGCCGATTTGACGAGGGCCAATTGACACATGCGCTAAAATGGGCCCATAGTCGTGAGAACAGATACCAAGTACTCGCAAGGACTGACTGCATGAACAAGCAAACACAAAGCATCTATCGTAAGGGACTGAAGATTCGTCCCTTCCTATCGTCCATACTCTTCGGCGGTCTCGCCTACGGCGTCTACCGTGGGGTTCAGGACAATTATCTGGCAGAAATCGTACAGATAACTAAGTTCGAACGTGGTATCGTGGAATTCTTTAGGGAAATCCCCGGCCTTTTGCTCATCTTTATCCTGGCGGCTATGTACCGTTTCAGTGAGACCAAGGTCTTCAAGATAGGAACCGCCATCATGCTTGCTGGAGTGGTCGGCATCTTGTTGCTGGGAAGTTCCAAGGTCATGGTAATCCTTTGTATGGTCATCTTCAGCACAGGTGAGTATATCCTCATGCCGATGAAACACTCTATCGCCCTAAATCTGGCAAACAAAGGCAAGGGGGGTGCATCACTGGGTATCACCTCAAGCCTCAGCCATGGGGGAAATATCCTAGGCTTTTTGACTGTTACCGGCCTATTCCTGCTCTTTGGAGCCATGGGAATCCCAAAAGGTGCGATAACAGGCTTTAGGGTTGTATTCATCATAGCAGCAGTGCTACTTCTGCTTGCTTCACTCATCGCCCTCACCATGAGAGACCAGGGTAAGAGTGTAAAGAGAAGCAGGATATACTTCAACAGGAAATTCTCAAAGTACTATATGTTGGAAGTCTTCTATGGTGCTAGGAAGCAGATATTTCTGACCTTTGCCCCCTATGTCCTTATCCTTTTTTATGGGGCAGATACCTCTGTAATAGCCTTTCTTCTGGCCATCTGCGCAGCCTTTGGCATGATACTCTCCCCTCTTATCGGTCGTCTCATTGACCGTCTTGGATACAAGACCATCATGATAGGGGACACCCTCATCCTCATAGTCGTCTGTTTCTTCTATGGGTTTGCCCATCGCATTTTCCCCATGCATATCGCCTTCATAGTCGTTTGCATTAACTTTGTCCTTGACTCGGTCATCTCACTGGCAAGCATGGCTAGCAATGTATATGTACAGGATCTTTCCTCAACGCCCGAGGAGATGACCTCCACCATCACCACAGGGATTTCAGTCAATCACCTTATCAGTGTGATCATAGCTCTTCTTGGCGGGCTCATCTGGGAGAACCTGGGTATTGAGGCACTTTTCACCCTATCCGCCATTCTAGGATTGGCAAATACCCTCTATGCAACTACCATCAAGAAGCCGGTCAACCAGATGGATTACTCCCAAACGTCATCTGAGCAGATGAGCGAGTAAGAGTCCTAGGGAAAAACAGAGGCTGAAGACAAGATAGACCCGAGTGATGGAGAGCATATTGCCTTGTTTGGTCTGGTTGGAAAATCCCCTCCGTACCATTGAACTGAACTCTCTTGCGCCAAGAAGGAGCCAGGGAACAAGAGCTAAGAGAAGGATTAAGGGATAGATTCCCAGGAAAAAGAGCAGTACAGACAAGGCTACGACTACCAAAGCTTCAAGACCCAGCAAGAAGGTGGTACCCCACTTTCCCAGTATGATCGTAAGGGTCCTCCTCCCGGCTTTGGCATCGCTGATACGGTCACAGCTGTTGTTGACTGAAAGGATCATGCCCACCAACACCAAGAAGGGCAGCGATGCTAGCAGAGTTTCTTTCGTAAATGTTCCCGTCTGCACAAAATAGGAAATGAGGAAAAGTGTCGAACCCAAGAAAAAGCCTGCAAACAGCTCTCCTAAGGGAGTGCGGGAGATGGGATACGGGCCACCGGTGTAGGCAAAGCCTACCATCATGCATATACCCCCAACCACCAGGAGTTTCCAGCTCGTCATGTAGGCCAAGACAAGGCCTAGAGCCCCGGCCGCACCAAACAACAGCAGACTGACCAGCAGTGCATATGAGGGCTTTACACCCTGATAGACCAACACCTTATCGTCTTCACAATTGGTCTCTTGCCTGTCGGTTCCATTGCGATAATCGAAATAGCTGTTGAATCCGGTAGTCCCCATATCGACAAACAGCGTGGCGATTGCCATGAGCAACACGAGCCCAGGGCTTAGGGTACCTTGTGTGTAGAGGGCAAAGAGAGTACCTGATGCAAAGGTTCCCATGCTGATAACCTTGGTGCGAATCTCTACGATTCGTAAAAATTGGGTAAAATTCATAGCAGAGAGTAGCATTACTTTAGCTACTATATCCATACTAAAACCAGAAAAACCACAAAAGGTGGCAACAGACAACTCATTATATAGTGATGCAACCTATCATCTATACTCTCGTGAAAGAGAACGATTGCCTTCTGTTTGAGATATCCTCTGAAAACAGGGATTGAACAGATCTGTCTATCTTCCTTTCTCCAAAACATCTAGCACATAGGAGAAATTTCGTATTCGTACAAAGACAATCTTACTTGCCCTCGCAATTATCATAGCTATGCCCACCCCCTATACAGGAGGGCAGGCAGAACCTTCAAAAATTAGGGATGGCCTCGATAGAAGCAAATATTTTAGGGAGGGGGTATCTGCAAATCGCCTGTTCGGTCAACAGAACCCAGTGTCCTTTTGAAGTAGTGCTGGTACAGACATCAACAAAACAGGTCATACGCGAGGCAAGGCAACAGGGGTCTGTTGCGAACAGGTAGTATCTTGATAAGTGTATATATGTGGTCAAACTTCCTGGCCACGATGCTTCTGGAAACATTGTCATGGCATCGAGTTACCCGCAAGGGATATCCGGTAGTGTCAGTACCATGAGGTTATAGGACAAACATTGCCCAACTCTTGCATGAACACGATGTACAAAATTGGTAAAGAGGGTACCCCATTTTACTCCATAAGAGGAAAGCAGTGCTACAAGAACCAAGAAAGGAACCAGAGTGAACCGGTTCCTTTCGTGTTTTTCCCTGTCTGAAGATCTGCTTGTTACTCCTTTGGAGGTGCTTTCTTGGCAGGAGCTTTCTTCGTGGAAGTGGTTGTTGTTTTAGCTTTGGGTTTTTTAGCTGGAGCCTTAGCTTTTGCTGCAGGTTTCTTAGCAGAAGTCTTAGGGTCAGGCTTTGCCTCAGCTTTTGGTGGTTCCTTAGCCGTAGGTTTTGCCCCAGGTTTCTCTTCAGCCTTGGTAGGTTCCTTTGACACAGGGGCAGGTTTCGTTTCAGCCTTAGGCGCCTCCTTCACTTCAGGAGCAGATGAGACCTTCTCCGTCGGAAAGGAAGAAGTTTCCTCTGTTCTAGCTGCATTGGCCTTTTTCCATTGCAGAAAAATAAGGGCTGAAAAAACTACAACAGTAACAATGAGTGCTACCGTTTTCAGAGCGGGGCTACGGACCCCAATGAGGACAATGACAAAGATGACAACCATGGCAATCAGATAACCAATGGTATATTTTTGTAGCTTTTCTTTTTGTTCTTGCGTATTCATCACAACTCCTTTTCACAAATTATTTTCATACAAATATCTACAATCCAAGGGAGAAAGCATCCCCTTTTCCTACTGTTAATGATACTCTATCCTAGAGTGTTTCACAATCATTTTGTTTTCATAAAAGAATATGTGCCACTGGCCTAGAGTCTTCTAGGAGAACAGGGGAAAAGCCCTTCCTAAGAATATCCTATGGTCGCACGAAGCCTTAACAGTAGCCTTGCCATTCTTGAAACACATCAGCATTGGATGTTGGACCATGATAGAGTATATTCAAGCAAAGGATTGATACCGTGAATACGCAACAGATACAAAAACGCAATTACACAGCATTCCTCGTGCATGCACTCTTCTTAGCCTTGACCATGAATTTCATAGACATCAACACCGTCGTACCGAACATGCTTGCAGAAAGCGGAGCGACATCGCTACATATGGGGATCCTTTCCTCCATCATGATCGGGGGAACAAGTTTCATGCAATTGCTCTTTGCTGGCATCATCTACCCACTTAGGAGGAAGAAGCCTGCTCTCCTTGCAGGTATATATCTGAGGGTCACAGCCCTCATAGTCTTGGGCATCTTCTTGCGTACGCTTTCAGGAGCTGCACTTTGGAAGGTCTGGACTATCCTTGGGCTGATGACCGTATTCTCCTTAAGTGGAGCCTTTGCCAACATTTCCTACACAGATATCCTAGGCAGGACTATAGAACCCGCCAGAAGGAAAAACCTTCTTACCCTCAAACAACTCATTTCAAGCATTGGCGTCATAGCCTCTGCCCTCCTGGTGAAGGTCATTTTATCAAATCTTACATACCCCAAGAACTACTCCACCCTATTCCTGCTTGCAGGAGGCCTGCTCGCCTTAGCTACCATCGGGTTCTGGATGATCAAGGAGGAGGATGCCCCCAAACAGGAAAAACTCTCTTTAGGCAAGAGATTTGTTGCATTTGGCCAGATTATCAAGAATGACAAGAACATGCGCCTCTATCTCATACTAATCAATACCAGCGGAATCATCCTTTCCACCATACCGTTTTTTATTCTCTTTGCCAGGACCAGGTTCTCGATTGACGGTAGCCTTACAGGAACCTTTCTCTTGATCCAGATGGCAGGATCTCTCTTGACTAACACCCTTCTGACTTTCTTTTCCAAAGGACAACACTATAGGAGACTGCTCTATCTCTTTGTGGGTCTGGGTGCAGCAATCCCCCTGATAGCCGTCCTTGCCTCCCCTTCACCTCTGACTTTCTCCCTAGTATTCCTGCTTACAGGAAGCAGCCTAGCCCTCTATCAAATACTGGCCCCTGGGATATTGCTGGAAATATCTACCGATGAAAACCGTCCGCTGTACTCAGGACTTGCAGGAGCTGGTTCGATCATGAATATCCTGTACCCAATCCTGGCAGGGGCTTTGGTTGCTTCCATAGGCTTTGTAGCTGTTTTTATTCTTACCAGTCTGTATATCCTGGTTGGATTCTATGCAGCAAAAAATATCCAATGTAAACGTATTCTTTAATATTCATTCATTACCATTTAGTTCATGCTAGTATAATCCTCCAATATAGTTGTACACAATACAATTTATTGGATAAACAGACTTTTTATACCATTACTCATAATCGC